>NZ_FMYV01000005.1 GCF_900102615.1 Geotoga petraea
GTTAAAGATTATTTAAATACAGAAAAAACATATGCTGAAATATCTGAAGAATATCATGTTTCTTCTAGTACATTGACTAAATGGGTCAAAAAGTATGAAGAATCTGGATATGATGAGGATGTTTTTAAAACTAGAAAAAGTAAATCTAAATCTATCATTTCTGACTTTTCTAAGGTTCCACCTATTATATATGAAAAAGCTGGTATTGAAAGGTCTAATAACTATAATGAAGATATTACCTCTATTAAAAGAAAACTCAGCATGTATGAAAAGAGTCTTTTGGAAAAAGAGTTGGAAAATCAGCTTCTTAGAGAACAAAACGAGATTCTAAAAAAAAATCTGAAATAGTTTTTTCTGAGGATTTTTCTTTTGTTGCCTGGTATTTCTTAATTAATAAGTACAAAGAGTACGGGCTTTCTATGAGCTTTTTATTGAATTTTTTTGAGATTAAAAAGAGTACTTTTTATTATAATAATAGATTGTTTTTTAGTTTGAATTTTTTTAATAGTTCTAATTCTAATAGACGAGGATTTTCTTTCACTGTTTCAGGCTCCACTTTTTCTGATTCAGATTTATATGAGTTGTTTAATAAACTTTATTCTATTGATGATCCAAATGACCCTTATTACTATGTCAGAACTTTGGGGTCTAAGAAAATCTCTGCTTTTTTGAAAAATGAGCACGATATTATCGTTAACCACAAGAAGGTTCATTCTATTAGAAAAGAACTTGGTTATGTAAGAGCTTATGTTAATCACTTTAAACATCCAAAGAAAAGACCTAACAACCATGAAGTTACCAGACCAAATCAATTTTTCGAAGCAGATATTAAGTTTATACCCGCTAACAATAAATACATTCCTTTATTAGATGTTATTGACGTTTTTGACAAGAATATTGTTGGTTCTTTTATTGGTGATTCTTGTAAGTCTAAAGATTTTATTTCTACACTTAAAAGTGCTTTTGAGTTTAGGAATCTTGATCCTTCTAATTTAACTATTAGAACGGATAACGGTCCTCAATTTGTATCTAAACTAACTAAAGATTTTATGAATGAATTTAATGTTTCTCATGAATTTGGGTACAAGAATAACCCCAATTCCCAAGCTTTTATTGAATCACATCATTCTTCTGTTGAAAGAGAATTTGTTTCTCTTAATCCAGATATTGAAGATACTGAGGATGCATATCTCAGATACAAAGCTTATTTATATTTTTATCATTATCTCAGACCTCATGGTTCTTTGAATTATATGACTCCTGCTTCTTTTCATGATTCTTTTAACCATGATTCTGTTGATTTGTTTGTCGATGATTTATTTTCTATTTCTGTTAAAAAGTGAGTTCTTTATACCTCTCGTCTAATATGTTGGGGTCAGGCCGATTACATCTGCTGCTGTTTTCAATCCCTCTCTTTTGATCAATTCTCTATAAAATTTATGTTTTTCTCTTCTTTTCCTTGTTTCTTCTTTCATTTTAAAAAACACCTCCTTTGGTTTTATTTTACTACCAAATTCGGTGTTTTTTTTATTTTACACAATTTTTCTTATACTCTCTGCTGTAAATTAGCAAGGGGGATTTTTTTACTTCTCATAATTATTGATGGTTATCTTACATAAAACTCTATTTCATTTAATGAAATTTCATATTCTTGAAAAATTTCTATAATTGCATCTTTAATTTTGTTTGAATCTAAATTAGTTTCTATAATATAACCATAAAAACTTTTTGGATATTTGTATCCGTTATCTTTTTTGCTTATGACCCTTTTTCTTCCACTTGATTGAGTTTTTTTAGCATAAGTTTCAAATTTTCTTATATCCATATCATGAAATATTTTATAAATGTCTATTAAACATTCTTTCCAATAATTAACTTCGAGTGTTTTCCCAAAAAAAGTAAATTTCATAGGATGTTTGTTTGTAAAATTATCTTTCAAAGTCAATTTTTCCCTATTATTTTCCAACATTCCTATCACCCCTTTTATTTTTTTATTTCCTTGACTTTCATTATTTCTTTTTTTGGGTATAAAACTTTCCCTTTTTTACCTTTTTTACCTTTGGTAGATTCTAAAGGTTTTATTTCTCCCTCTTTTTCCCATCTTATTAATGTAGATAAAGAAATATCTAATTCTTCTATTGCTTCTTGCCTTGTATAATATTTTTTCGAATCATAATCAATTTCTTCATCTAAAATCTCATCTTCTTTTTGTTCCAAATATTCTAAAAGTTCTATTACTTTTTTCATTTTTGTTCTTATTGATTTTTTCTCTTCTAAATTCATTAATTCAAAATTATTTATTAAACTATCAGAAAGTTTTAAAAGAGCATTTTCTGCTTTGTTTTTTCTTTTTTCCAACCATTTTTTATCGTCTAAAAGATCCTCCAATTCATTTATATTTTCAAATTTTTCACCCATTGAATTCACTCCCTAATATTTCTTATCTATTTTGATATTTTTAATACTTGTTTCTAAATCTTTTATTTTTTCTTCTATATTTTTAAAATATTTATCTAATGAAATTTTTTCTACATTTATAAAAACATCAAAATCAATTAAATCGTTATATAATTTATAAGTAAATGTGTGTGTTGTATTGATTTTCTCTTTAATCAAATCCAATTTATCTAATTTATCATATGTATATGCTTCATCTAACTTATCTGTAGCTAAACTTAGATTATTTAAATTCATATACAATAAATCTTCTAATTTTTTATACTCTATGTTATCTTCAACTATTAATTTTAACTTATCTTCTAATTTTATTTTTTCTTCTTTTAGTTGGTTAATTAAATCATTATCTTGTTTATCGCTAAGTATATTTTGAATATAATTATTAGCTTTTATGAAATTAATAGTTTTTTCAAGATTGGAAAAATAACTTATTTTAATAATGAACTGCAAATATTCTATAAATATTTCAATATAATTTTTACCAAGATGTTTTTCTGAAATTGGTGTAAAAATAAAATCTAAAGAAATATCAATTTTTATTTTTTCTTCAAATTTACTTTTTTTTATATGCTTCAACAAAGATTGAATATCGATTATCTTTTTTTGATTTATAACATTTATATTCCTAAGATTATTATAATTTTCTTCTATAATATAATAAATTTGCTTATAAATCTCTTCTTGTGCTTTTTGTAATGTTTCATATTTTTTATTAATTCCCTGTTTCTCCAATAATTCTTCTATATCTTCTTTTGAATTAAATATAATAATACGAAAAGGATTATTTAGCATAGAGTAAATAGATAGAGAGTTTTTTAAAAAGTCTAATAAATCTTTTTCATTGATTTTATTTTCAAAGTAGTAATCTATTACACTATAAAAAATATATTCAACTTTTTTATTGAAGTACTTTTCTTTTATTAAGAAATCATTATGATAATCTTCAACAAAATCCAAATAAAATATTTCATTTAAATTTGTTTTTTCTTCAAATATGTTTCTTAAATACTTAATAGCATTTTTAAATTCTTTTGACTCATAATGTAATAAAGTTTCTTTTCTTTCCAAGATATTTATTAAACTTAATGAATAACCTATTGGAAAAATAAAACCCTCAGGTAGTTTTTCTCTCAGACTATCATAAGAAGCTTCAGGAAAGAAAAATTCTTCAGATGTTATCCCCATTTCTTTAATTTCTTTTTTTAGTTCTTCTAATATATTTTTTTTATCTTGCATTATTACTCCCTCCTATTATGTCAATGGTTAGTTATTGAATAGTTATTAACATATTAAATATATCATCAACATATTAATTTTGCGTTACATTAAAAAGAATATCTATTTACTTTCAGTAGGGATAGAATACTAAAATATTGTATATAATATTATAATAAATATATCAACTGATTAATTAATTTGTTTATTAATGCTTTTTATAAGAGGACTTCAGTTATAAATATTTCTAGAATTATGATAGAATAATTAATGGGCAAAAGATAAAAAATTAATTAAAATTTTATATTTTCATGAGGTGAGATCATATGAAAAGATACACTGCGGGGTTAACAGGAGCACCTTTTTTATTCTATGAAACTAACAGATGTTTTGAATTATTAAATCAAGGATTATCCATAGATGAAATAAAACAAAAAGTTTTAGAAGAAAACATTTTTAACTACAAAAAGACTACTTCACTTAGAAGATCTTTTACAGGTATAAAAAAGAGGCTTGAAATGATAGATGATGAATTATTAGAAATTTACATCAACTCATTTACAAAAACTAAAAAACAAATAATTTTCTACTTAATTACAAAAAATAATCTCATATTATTAGATTTTTTAAACGAAATATTAGCAAATAAGATCAAAACAGGAGATTATGAAATTCTTCAAAAAGATTTCAACAAATATTTTAACTACAAATCAGAACAATATCCCGAAGTAGCAAAATGGACAGAAAAAACAAAACAAAAGTTAATTTCAGTTATGAAAAAGATACTGTTCGAAATCGAAATTGTCACAGATAAAAAATACACAAAAATACAAAAAATAAATTTAGATTTTGTTTTTGAGGAATATTTAGAAAAGCAAAATGAAAAAGAATTCTTATATTTTTTCAAAGTAGGTGATTAGATGCAAATAAATGAAAGACTTACTAAAGTAAGAGAAAAGATATCAAAACCTGAATTTACAAAAATGAAAGGGCTTGCCAACGAAATAGCTTTTTATATTTTTGATTATGATCCAAAAGATGAACCCATAGTTGAAAAATATATTCCCACATTGATAAAACATTTTGACGAAGAATATACAGATAGAAAAATTGCTGAAATTAATCTATATAAAATATTAATTGAAAATATGAAAAAAGATGGAGTACTTGAAGAGGTTTTCAACTTGGAAAAAGACTTAAATGACCAAGAACTATATGAAACACTAATAAATTACGCAAGAAAAGAAATTTTCATTGACAAAATAAGAGAAGCACTAAACAGTTATCACATAATATTTATAACAGGGATAAGTCACATTCACCCAATAATAAAGTCTCACGAATTGCTATCAAAATTACACGAAGTAGTAGGCGATAAAAAACCTGTAGTGCTTTTCTACCCGGGAGAATTCACTGGAGATGTTCTAAAATCATTTCACAAAGGAAACAATCATAGATATTACAGAGCAAGACCTTTGATACAGTAACATTAATAATATGATTAGGGGGTTATATAATGAAAATAAAAGACCTATTTAAAAGAGATATAGAAAGAAAAATACGAGGAGTAATAACAGTAAACAAAGAAGAAGAATTAGTTTATCAAGAATTAGAAGAATATGTAGTTACAAAAGATATTAGAAAAAACTTAATAAAATTTATAAATGAATTCAACAAAAGTTTTGACGAACCAATTCATGATATAGGAGTATGGATATCTGGATTTTATGGTTCAGGGAAATCACATTTTCTAAAAATCCTATCTTACCTTTTAGAAAACGAGGAAATTAAAGGTAAAAAATCTGTTGAATTTTTTAGGGACAAGATAGACGAACAAAGCTTTGCGGAACTTGAAAAAGCAGCAAATCAATCTAAAGATGTGATTATATTCAACATAGATTCTGAAAGTAACTCTGATGATAGAGAAGAAAGTCTTTTAAACGTCTTCAAAAAAATGTTTTACCAAAAACTTGGAATAGACGCGAGCAATAAAACGATATTTGAAATAGAAAAAAGGCTATTTGAAATGGGTAAGTTCGATGATTTCAAAAAGTTGTATAAAGAAAAAACTAATAATAGTTGGACAGAAAAAGGGAGACAAACATTTTTCATTTTCAAAAACAAAGTAAAAGATATTTTTGCTGAAGTACTGGGTTTGTCTGAAGAAGAAAAAAATGACCTGTCATTTGACAACCTCCAATCTGACAACTCTATAAGAAAATTTGCACAAGACATACAAGAATACATAAAATCAAAAGGAAACAACCACCACGTTGTTTTTCTTGTAGATGAAGTAGGGCAATACATATCAGAAAGCCAAAATCTAATACTAAATTTACAAACTCTCTCTGAAGAATTAGCAAATCAATGTCATGGTAAAGCATGGATAGTAGTAACTTCTCAAGAAGAAATCCAAGATTTAACAGGAAGAAGACAGGCAGATTTTTCAAGAATTCAAGCTAGATACAAAACAAGGCTGAATTTTTCTTCAATATCCGTGGATGAAGTTATAAAAAAGAGGCTTTTAGACAAAACTGATGTAGCAAAAGATGAATTAAAGTTAAGATACCACGATGAACAACAAACTCTGAGAAACGCAATATCTTTTAACAACCAAGCTTCTATGTATAATGGTTTTAAATCGGAAGATGACTTTATTGAAACATACCCTTTCATTCCTTATCAAATAAAACTTCTTCAAAATGTTTTTGAAGATATAAGAAAAAACAGTGTAGCAGGAAGATACCTTTCAGAAGGAGAAAGATCCCTTCTTTCTGCTTACCAGGAATCAGCAATCATATATGAAGAAGAAGAAACTGATACTCTAATACCCTTCCATTCTTTTTATGAAACAATTAAAAACTTCTTAAAAAGTCAGATAATAAGAGTATTTGAAAATGCTGAAGACCTTGTTGATTCTGCAGCTATAAAAGAAGAAGATATAAAAGTACTGAAAACGTTGTTTTTAATAAGATATGTAGAAAACTTCGAAAAAAACATAGAAAACATAACAACTTTAATGTTAGAAAAAATAGAACAAGATAAATTAGAACTTAAAAAACAAATAACAGAATCTTTAAAAAGATTAAAAACACAAGCTTTAATTTCTCAAAACGGAGAACAATATTTCTTCTTAACAAACGAAGAACAAGAAATAAATCAAAGAATAGAAAGAATCGAAATAGATGATATAGAAATTAGAAAAGAAATAAAGGAACTTATATTCGACGAAATAAACAGTAGTAACTACAAAATGAGATATAACAAAAATGACAGAAACCATTCTTTTTCATTTGATGTAGCAATAGACGAACAAGAATTTGGAAATAGAAATGAAATATCTGTTGAAGTGATAACCCCTTTAGGAGAAAAGGCTGATTTTACAAAGAACAGACTTATGTCTTATTCATCACTTCAAACAAAAAAACTTATAATAAAACTGAACAACCTTGAAAATACACTAAATGAAATAACAGAATATTTGAAAATAAATAAATATTCAAACAGTATAAATAGAAACAATATAACAGAAACACAAAGAAGAATAGTACAAGACAAATTATCTGAAATAACAGAAAGAAAAAACAGAGCCATTTCAGAAATAGAAGATATATTGGTTAATTCAGAATTTTATAGTTTTGGACGTGAAATTAAAAGTTCTGGAAAAGAAAAAGAAAAGCTGAACAACAGTTTCGAAGAATTTATTCAAAATGTTTATTCCAAACTCGTTTTAGTAGAATCAATAGACAAAAAAGAGCTAATAAAAATAATAAAAAATAATAAATACAGAACATTCAGCGAAGAATACAGAAATAAAAAAGCCACAGAAGAAATGAAAAACTATTTAGAAAACACCTCCTACAATAGCCAAAAAACATTAAAAGATCTATATACAAAGTTTGAAAATCCTCCATATGGCTGGACAGAAATAGAAACACTTAGCCTTATTTTAATATTATATAAGAAAGAATTAATTCAACTAAAAGAAAGTTCTGAAATAATAAGTGTTGAAAATAACCAGGATATAGACCGATTGTTGGGAAAAGACAGCGAAAGAATAATTGTACAAAAAAGAGAAAGATTAAATGACAAAATTTTGGGAATAGTTACAAAAAAAATGTCTGAACTCTTCTCAGAAATGTACACAAGTAATTCAACAAATGAAATATACAAAAAGTTAAACCAAAAATTAGAAGAATATGCAGGGGTCATCGATAATTATGTCTATGAATCGGAATCAAAAGATCTTCCAGGGAAAAAAGAATTAAAAATTGGCCAAGACATGCTCTCTGACTTGCAGAGAATAAACCAAGAAAACGAACTACTAAAAGCTTTTGCAGAAAGAGCAGAAGACATTTTACAATGGAAAGAAGATTATAGAGAAACTCTCGATTTCTACAGAGACGGAAAATATCAAAAAGAAATATTGCTTAAAGCCAAAGAATTTGCAAAATCTTTTCCTTCTATAATCGTTGAAGACGATTTCATAGTGAACGAAAATCATACATCTGAATTATACGAAAAGTTAAAAGAAATAATAAATTCCGAAAGACCTTACAGAGAAATAGTCAATATCCCTGATTTATTAGACAAACTAAAAAAAGCAAAAGAAGAATACATCAATGAACAAAAAGAGACCATATTCAAAAAAGCAGAAAAAACATTTGATGAATTAGAAAACTATGCAAATCAAGATTACGTTGACAGTGAAACCAAAGAAAACATAAAAAACACAAAACAAAATATCTTAAACAAAATAAACGAATCAAATGATTTAACAAGATTGTCCACTATTAACTTTTCAATTGATACATATAAATACAGGTTCAACAAAAATATTGAAGAAGATATTGTAAAAAACAAACCAAAAATAATAGAAAGTAAACCTCCTGTTGTTGAAACCCCTAATGAACCAATAGCAAAAGAAAAAATTGTAAAAAAAATTAGAAAAGCAAACCTAATAAAAACAAAATCAATAAAAAATGAAGATGATTTAGAAAAATTGTTATATGAGATTCGAAAAGAAATTGAAGATGACTTGAAAAATAACTCAGAAATTGAAATAATCGATTGATAGGGGGATATAAATGAACACAAATAAAATAAAGAGATTCGCAACAACATCAAGAGAAGAACTAATAAAAGCAGTTGAACTTGAAGCAACTAAACTCGGAATAACAAAAGAAAACTACAAAAACTTGAATGAAGATACAGAAATAATAGACGGAAAAGTAATAAACCAAAACACAAAACTCCAAAGAAAAGAACTTCTTCAAAAAATGAAAAAAGATGGTTTTGAAAACACAATTGAAGAAATAGCATACACATGGTTCAACAGAATAATAGCCATAAAATATATGGAACATAATAAACTTTTCCCAAAGTTCATCCCAAGTTATGTTTCAATATTAGAATCAAAAACAACAGAACCACAAATTACTCAAAATCCATCTGAAATAAAATATATATTAGATTTAGATAATCAAAAAACTGCTGAACTATACGAACAAAACAAACCAAAACTTTTCAAATACATAATGGTCCATCTCTGTAATAGATTAAACAAAAACATGCCTTTCATGTTCGAGGAAATAGCAGATTACACAGAACTTCTTTTCCCATCTCATTATCTTTTCAAAGAATTCCACCAAAAAATGGAAAAAGAAATAGAAAAAGAAGATTGGGAACAAATTGAGCTATTGGGTTGGTTATATCAATTTTATATAGCTGATAAAAAAGATATTCTTATGAATAGTAAAAAAGCTTACAAAAAAAATGAAGTTCCAGCAGTAACCCAACTATTCACACCAAAATGGATAGTAAAATATATGGTAGAAAACTCACTGGGTAAAATATGGGTAGAATCATACCCAGAAACTCATTTAAAAGAAAAAATGGAATACTATATAGAAGAAGAAAAGCAAGAAAAAGAAGTAGAAAAACAACTCGAAAAAATAAGGTACAAAAACGTTAATCCAGAAAACATAACTTTTCTGGATCCTGCTTGTGGTTCTGGACATATTCTTGTATATGCTTTTGATATATTCTATTCCATGTACGAAGAAAAAGGATACATTAAATCAGAAATTCCAGAAAAAATACTAAAAAATAATCTGTTTGGATTAGACATAGACAAAAGGGCAGCACAACTTGCAAACTTTGCAGTTATTATGAAAGCTAGACAAAAAAACAGAAATATACTGGAAGAAAATATAACACCACACATACAAGAAATAAAAGAAACAAATACTATTCAAGAATCTATAGAATTACTAACTAAAGATATGAACAATGAAGAAAAACAAAAAACAGAATACATAATAAACAAATTCATAGATGCAAAAGAATATGGTTCTATTCTTGAAGTAGAAGACAATGATTATGATTTTATCATTGATAAACTTAATAACCTAGAATCACAAAAAGTGTTTGAACAAAATGATATTAAAAAACTAAAAGAACTATTACCAGACATAATCAAGCAAGCTAACATTCTAAAAAACAAATATGATGTTGTTTCTACTAACCCTCCTTATTTGGGGTCTAAGGGTATGAATAAAAAATTAAAAGATTATTTGAAAAAATATTTTAAAGATTCAAAAACTGATATGTTTGCTGTATTCATAGAAAGAAACTTAGATTTTTTAAAGCCAAATGGATTTAATGCTATGATAACTATGCAATCTTGGATGTTTTTGTCCAGCTTTGAAAAATTAAGAGGATATCTATTGAACAATTTTACTATAATAAATATGAATCATTTAGGGCCAAGAGCTTTTAAAGAGATTAGTGGTGAGGTTGTACAAGCAGTTTCTTTTTCTCAAAGAAATATTAAAACATTAGATTATATTGCAAATTATTCTAGATTGGTTGATTATAAAAATGCTGAACTAAAAGAAATTGAATTTAAAAAAGAAGAAAATTGGTACACAGCAAAACAAAATGATTTCAAAAAAATCCCAGGCTCACCAATCGCCTATTGGGTTAGCGATAAAATTTATGATATTTTTGAAAATTCAAAAAAACTCTCTGAATTTGGTGATGCTAGACAAGGTCTTGCTACTTCAGATAATAAAAGGTTTTTAAGATTATGGCACGAAGTGAGCAAAAACAATGTTGGTTTTGGATATGAAAATAGAGAACAAGCTAAAGAATCAGGCCTAAAATGGTTCCCATATAATAAAGGAGGAGATTTTAGAAAATGGTATGGTAACAATGATTATATTGTTAATTGGGAAAATGATGGTTATGAAATAAGAAACTTTTTCGATGATAGAGGTAAACTAAGATCAAGACCACAAAATACAAATTATTATTTTAGAGAAGGTTTAACTTGGTCAAAAATTTCCAGTTCAAAAATTTCATTTAGACAGAAATTCAATGGAAATATTTTTGATGTTGCTGGAACTACTTTTTTCCCAGATGAAAACATACTCTATTTAAATGGAGTATTAAACTCAAAATTATCTCTAAATTTTTTATATTTTATGTCTCCAACACTGAATTATGAAGTTGGTCAAATAAAAAATATCCCAATAATCTTCCCAAAAAACGAAGAAACAAAAGAAAAAATAGACGAAATAGTAAAAGAAAACATAGAAATATCAAAAAAAGATTGGGATAGTTTTGAAACAAGCTGGGATTTTAAAACACATCCAATTTTAGAACACAATACAGACGGAAATATAGAAAATGCTTTTGAGAACTGGAAAGATTTTGCAGAAAAACAGTTCAACAAACTCTGGCAAAATGAAGAAAAACTAAACAAAATATTCTTGAAAATATACGATTTAGAAGATAAAATGACACCAGACGTAGAAGAAAAAGACGTTACTATAAACAAAGCAGATAAAGAAAGAGATATAAAATCTTTTATATCTTATGCTGTTGGTTGTATTGCAGGAAGATATTCTCCAGATAAAAAAGGACTTATTTATGCTGGAGGAGAATTCAACATGGAAGAATACCCAAAATACAAACCAGATGAAGACGGAATAATACCTGTTCTAAAACACAACCTTTTTAGCGACGACATAGTAGAAAAATTCATAGAATTTGTTAAATACACTTTTGGTGAAGAACACTTAAAAGAAAACCTGGATTTCATTGCAGATACACTAAAGAAAAATAACAAAGACTCAAAACAAACAATAAGAGAATATTTTATAAAAGATTTTTACAAGGATCATGTAAAAACATATAAAAAGAGACCAATATACTGGATGTTTGATTCTGGAAATAACAATTCTTTTAAAGCTCTGATATATCTACACAGATATAACAAAGACACTATATCTAAACTAAGAACTGACTATATCCACGAATACCAACAAAAACTCGAAACAGAAATATCTTTTATACAATCAAGACTTGAAAACAGTGATAACATGACTGCAAGAGATAAAAAAGAATTAGAAAACAAATTAAAAGATTTGAAGAAAGATTTGAAAGAAACAAGAGATTACGAAGAAAAAGTTCATCATTTTGCTGATCAGAGAATAGAGATTGACTTGGATGATGGGGTTAAAAACAATTATTCTATTTTTCAAGATATTTTAGTTAATGTCAAATTATAAGGGGTATTATTATGGCAGATAATCGAGAAAGCATTATTAAAAATATAAAAGATTATTTCAAACCTGGTCCAGTAAGAACTATTGTCCTCTGGATAGATGAAGAAAAAGACTTTGAAGACATATTCGATGAAATTGAAATAGATAATGTTGAAAAAATCTACCTGAACAAAAACAACAGGTTGGGATCAAAATTCCAAATATTTTATCAAAATAAAGATAAGGATTATATTGTCTATACAGATTTTGATGTTGAAGATGATGATTTTGTTGCTGATATCAAAATTCACTCGAAAATTTTTAGAGCAGACAAAATTTCTTTAATATTAAAAAATTTGAAAATAGATTTTGGTTCTGGGGATATTTATTCTTTTATTAGAAAAAATAGACAGTTTTTTGGAAACAAAAGAATAGAAAAATTAAAAACATATAACTTGAATTATGAAATTATTGATAATCTTTATCTTGGTATGATGTATGCTCTGTTAGATATGAATTATCCAGATAAAGAAGAGATGATAATACGATTACTTTCTTCTGGCTTGGAAAAAAATGATTACTATGAAAAAATAGCTAATTATATAGAAGAAGAAATATTTTGGAATATGTTAAGAAAAATGTACGGATATTCTGGAGAACATACATTAAAAAAATTCGCTGCCTATCTTTTTGTAAATGGTATTGCAAATGATTTTGACAATAAAATACTTTCTAGATTCAGAAATTATATAAACGAAAATTATATTCCACAAATATTTGTATTTTTGGATCACTGGAAACATAGAAACCCTTCTTCTTTTGAAGAAGTCTCCCAAAAGATAGATTCTTTTTTAGAAATTGAATCAGTTTTACAAGATTCTGACTTAGATTCAATAAAAAACATTTTTCTTTTTGAATGTGCAGAAAAACAAATTATCAAAAAAATATATAACTTTTTAAAATCTGAAGTTCACAAGTTTGATGATTTCAAAGAAATTATAAATAAAAGGCAATCTTCTTTTTGGAACGATAAATATGGAAAATATTATAAGATGTTACACTATTATATAGAAATTCTATCTTTTAAAGAAGTTTATAGTTCTTCTTCTTTTCTAAGTGATTTTGAAGAAGGAATAAAGAGATATACTGAAGAGCTATACAAAATGGATTACTATTATAGAAAATTTTTTTACGAATTCGGAAAATATTCTCAACCAGAATTTATAAAAAATATTGCAAACGAAATTGAAAATATATACGTTAATTGGTTTATACCAAATTTAGATGAAGCATGGGTAAGGACTTTAAAATTAAAAAGAGATTGGGAATTTTATGGTATTAAAGCACAGAGAAATTTCTATAGTCAAAATTCTGGAGAGTTTGACAAAGTCAAATCTGTGGTTATAATATCTGATGCTTTGAGGTTCGAAGTTGCAAAAGAGTTAGAAGAAAAATTAAACGAAAATTTTCGTAGTGAAACAAAATTAAACACAAGAGTTTCAAGTATTCCTTCTATAACAAGTATTGGTATGGCGAGTTTACTCCCTAACAATGAAAATATAAATATTAAAGATGATGGATCTGTCTTAATAGGAGATAAACCAACTTCTAATATTGATAATAGAAAAGAGATTTTAAAAAGTGATAGAGAAAAATCAACAGCTATAAAGTTCAATAATTTTATGGATATGAACCTTGAAGAACAAAAAGAATTTAAAAAACAAAATGATTTAATTTATATATACCATAACAGTATTGACGCAACAGGGGATAACGCTGCTTCTGAAGAAAGAGTTTTTAACGCTTGTAAAGAAGCTATAGATGAAATTTACAATCTTTCAAGGGCTTTGAAAAATATAGGTTTTACAAATATAATAATAACTTCTGACCATGGGTTTTTATACCAAAAATCGAAAATGGAATCATATGAAAAATTACCAAGAGAAAAAATAGATTATATAAGCTATAAGAGACGTTATTTTATAACAAATAAAGAAATTAAAAACCACAATTACTTGAGTTTTAAACTTGATTATCTTGCTAATCAAGATTTATTTGCTTATTTCCCAAAGGGGAATATAAGATTCAACACGCAAGGTGCTGGTTCTAACTTTGTTCATGGTGGACTAAGTTTACAAGAGATAGTTATCCCAGAATTAATCTTTAAACCAGTTAAAAGCACAAGAAAGGATTCAGATAAATATGAATCAAAAAATGTTGAATTAGAATTAGTAAATGATTTAAAGAAAATTACAAATACTTTTTTTAGTTTGAATTTTTATCAGAAAGAGCCTGTTGGAGGGAAAAATAATCCTTCTGATTTTGAGATATATCTTGTTGATTCAAAAGAAAAGATCGTGTCTAATTTGGTAAAAATTGTTGCCAATAGCACAGATAAAGATAATAAAAATAGAACTTATTCTGAAAGATTCAATTTAAAGAACGAAAACTTCGATAAATCTAAAGATTATTATCTTGTTATAAAAAATACCACAACAGATACAGAAAAAAGGTATAATTTTACTATAGATATTTTAATTTCTGATGATTTTGGCTTTTAATCAGGGGGATAGTTATGGAAAATTTTAATTTAGATGAAAAATTAAAACAAGATTTTGCTGGAAGAATAGTGAGAAAAGATTTGACTAATTCTATAAAAGAAGGGCTAAATGTACCTATTTATGTTCTTGAATATCTGCTTGGTTCATATTGTTCAACTGATGATGAACAAGAAATAGAAGAAGGGGTAAAAAGAGTTAAATCTATTTTGTATGATAATTTTGTACGACCAGATGAAGCAGAAAGGATAAAGTCAAAGATAAAAGAGAATGGAATTTACAAAATTATAGACAAGATAACTGCTAAATTAAATTTTAAAAAAGATAGATACGAAGCAGAATTCTCAAACCTTGGCATTAAAGGTGTAACCATTGGTGCTGAATATGTCACTAAGTTTGAAAAACTACTTGGTGGTGGAATTTGGTGTATTGTAGACATGGAATATTTTTACGAAGAAGCAGGAGATGAAAGCCCTTTTATTATATCTTCTTTAAAGCCTATTCAACTTCCTAATGTTGATATTAACGAGATAAAAGAAAACAGAAAAAATTTTACCAAAGATGAATGGATCGATGTATTAATAAGATCAACAGGAATGGAACCAAGTAATATAGAAGAAAATGTTAGATGGCATTTGCTTGAAAGACTGGTTCCATTGGTAGAGAATAATTATAACCTCTGTGAACTTGGACCAAGAAGTACTGGTAAATCGCATGTTTATAAGGAAATTTCTCCTAACAGCATTTTGGTTTCAGGAGGACAAACAACAGTTGCAAATTTATTTTTTAATATGTCTACTAAAAAAATTGGTTTGGTAGGACTTTGGGATACAGTAGCCTTTGATGAAGTAGCGGGAATAAAATTTAAAGACAAAGACGGTATTCAAATTATGAAAGATTATATGAACTCTGGTTCTTTTGTAAGGGGTAGTGATGAAAAACAAGGTACTGCTTCTATGGTCTTTGTGGGTAATGTTAATCAAAGTATTGATTCACTGGTAAAAACATCTCATTTATTTGCTCCTTTTCCACCAGAAATGTCTACTGATTCAGCTTTTTTTGATAGAATGCATTATTATCTTCCTGGATGGGAAATGCCTAAATTAAGCCCAAAACTCATCACAGATAATTATGGTTTTATTGTTGACTATTTGGCTGAATTTTTCAGAGAAATGAGAAAAATATCTTATTCAGATGCTTTTGAAAAATATTATAAATTAGGTAGTGATTTAAACCAAAGGGACGTCACTGCTGTTAGAAAAACTATTTCTGGATTAACAAAATTGATTTATCCAGATGGTAATTTTGAAAAAGAAGATATTGAAGAAATTTTAAAATATGCTCTTGTAGGAAGAAGAAGGGTAAAAGAACAGTTGAAAAAAATAGGAGGAATGGAGTTTTATGACGTTCATTTTTCTTATTTGGATAGAGAAACTAATCAAGAAGAATTTGTCTCTGTACCAGAAATGGGTGGAGGAAAACTTATTCCAAATGGAAAGCTTAAACCAGGAGATGTTTATGTAGTTGGCTCTAATAATAGTGGCATGAAGGGTGTTTATAAGCTCGAGAACAGTGTTTCAACAGGAAATGGTAAGTTTACCAAGACCAGTGTTGGAAATAACAGTGGAGCCAAAGAAAGCATAGATATAGCCTTTAGATATTTTGGATCTAACCACAATAGCTTTAGTAGTTCTATTAGCGTAAAAAATAATAATTTTTTAATGCAAATTTCTGATTTACAAGGATACGGTTTATCTGGAGAACTGGCAATTGGAGAATTAGTTGGTCTTGTCTCAGCTGCTTTGGGTAAATCTGTCTTAGAAAGTTTAGCAATTATGGGAAATATGACTGTAAGTGGAACAATTCCAAAAATAGAGAATTTTGCTGATGCTGTTTCTGTTGCGGTAGATGCAGGAGCAAGAAAAATACTTATACCTGCCTCTTCTGTTGCAGATTATCAGACAATACCACAAGATTTAATAGTTAAATTTACTCCTATATTCTATTCAGATCCAATAGATGCTGCTTTCAAAGCAATGGGAGTTGAATAAAAAATATTACGGATGATCATTTAAGATCATCCGTTTTTGTTTGTCAGTTTGTTCCACTTGATACTAAATCTTCTGGGTAACTATGCATTTCGCTATTCTCTTTATATATATAATATAAATACCAAGCTCCTTCTATTTTTGCAATGGTCATAGTTTCTAAATCATCTTCCATATTTTCATCTTCATATTTTTTTAATGCTTCAACATCTGCTAATTTTTCTACTTTTCCTGGAGCTGAAGTTGGTGCTTCTTTTACAGTCACATTGTTTACTTCAAATGAAACTTTTTGATCTTCCATCATACTTCTTGCAAAAGTCATTAATGCAGCTATTTGATCTGTTTCTGTAGCAGTTAATCCTTCCATATAAAAATAATCTTCAACTATTTTTGAAGCTGAAACTTCATCACCACTTAAGTCATTATAAAAACCTAAAACTGCATTTTTTGCTAAATCTTCGTCTGAAGCAAAAATTCCTCCAGTACATCCAACAAACAAAAAACTAACCGCCAAAACTAAACTTAAAAATAACACTTTTTTCACAAAAATCTCTCCAAAAAATTAATTAATCAATTTTGTTGAAAATTGAACTTATTTGTATATCACTTGATAGGTTAATTAAAAAAAAGAGTTCTCCTAAAGGAGAACTCTTAAATAATTGTTTTATTTTTAATTTTATTATTTCGCATGATTAATCACCTATCATTTTATTTTTCTTAATATTATTATATCATATTTTTAGTTTTTATTTTTATATGTTATATGTTTTAGATGATTAATTATCTTTTGTTCATTCTAAATCTGGATCCATTGTTTTTATGTGGTTATATATTTCTTGTTCTTCGTATAATGTTATGTTTATTGCTTTGTACATTGGTTTTATTCTGGATAATTTCAGATATGATAACACATCCTTATAATCCAAGTAATATTTTTTTGAGAAAACTTTTGCCGTTATTAGTTCTAAACTATCTTTCATAATCATATTTCCCCCTTTGGGTGTTTAATATATTTATAGTTATCCCTTACTGAAGCTTTTCAAACCCAAAGACATCGATGTCGATATATTATCTTATATTTATTCTTTTTTATGAAATTTGCTGACGTGTGTTAACACGTGTTTTCAAGATTATATAAATAAATGTTTCACTTTTTTGTTATTTTTTATAGTTTTTTAATCCTTTATAAGAACCTTCTAATGCTGCATATAGCTCAATTTTGATATTCATTTTTGCATAGCAATTTCACTTTTGATATTCAAAAATGCATAAAAAATGCCTCCATAAAAAGGAGGCTATATTTTTATTTTATTTTTTTATTAATTAAATCAATAATTTTCATTATATCTTTCAAAGCTATTTCAGCATCTTCTCTTTTACATCCATTTAAGATACTCTTTTTTCATAGATAACAACTCCATTTTTAGAAATCTTATTTTCTAAACTTGTTTTTGAGTTTGCTCTTTCATTAAACTCTTCTGGTTTATATACTATTATATCTAAAGGGTAATCAATAGAATAACCAATTTTTTCTCTTATGTCGTTCATTATTTCTATTTTTCTTTTATTTCCTTCCGAGATTATACAAAGATCTATATCACTATCTATGTTTGGACTACCATAAGCATATGATCCGAAAAGGTATATTCTTTTTATATTTTCTGTATCTTTTATTTTATTAGTAATTTTTTCAATTTCATTTTGTATATTTTTGTTCATATAATCACCTCGGATTAATATCATTTGTAATTCAATTATATCAAATTTTTTTAAAATAGACTTATGGGTTGTCTCCATGCACTTCGTTTAGTCGACATTACATACGCCTTACTTTATAAAATTCTTTTCTTCAACTCCCCAATCAGGAATTTATATTATTTCTTCTAATCTTTTTTTGATATTTTTATGATCTTGGTTTAGGTTTATTGTTTTTATTTCAATGTCCATGTGTTTATATTTATAACTATAATCCAATTCTTTTCCGTTTTCTGGATATAGCAGAATACCCTTCATTTGGTAATTCTTTTCATTATTATAATTATTTAAATAGGCGAATAGTTGATATAGGTTTGCTGATATGAACTTGTCTTTATTATAATTGCTTCTCATAGCATCTTTATAATATTTTGTATCAATTATGTACTTTGTATTTGATTTTTTGTCTAATAGAGAAATGTCTGTTTCCATTATTGGGAGCATTTCAAAATTTTCACCTTGAAAGTTCCATAGTATTTGTTCTTTTTTTGGTTTTAATTCTGGTCTGTGGTTTTGGTAATATTTTCTAACGAAATCTTCGAACAATCTTGCCATTTTTTCTTCATTTTCTTCAAATGATCTGAATATATGTTCTCCTTTTTCATCGTTTAAAAGAAGATTTTCATATATTAGTTGGCATATGTTTATTATGAATTTGTATATTGTGTTGTTTCTATGAAAGAGTACTTTTTTGAATATTTTTTGATCTAATTTTATTCTGTCTATTTCACTGAAATATATGGAAATTTTATGTAGCTCTTGTTTTAAATCCTTATCTAATTTTTCTATCTTTAGAAGGTTTATTATTGTTGTTTTTATTATTTGGTTTTGGAGTACGTTATAACTATATTCTTCGAAATCACAATAAATCGTTCCTTTTGTTTTTAGGCTCATTTTTTTGAATGTATTTGAGAAGTCTATTTTACCTTTTATAGTTTTTATTTCTTCGTTTTTTTGTATGTAATTTCTATCAAATCCTTTTTTGATTAAAGGTTGTAATGATTTGATCAAGACTTCTGTGAAAAAATCGTAGAAGTTTTGTTTATCTATGCTTTCGAGTTTTGTTTCGTCTAATTGTTCCAAGAAACCCCAAGAATAGCAAAGCATGAAATATATGTTTTTTATTGGAACTTTGAAATTCATTGTTCATCTAATCCTTCTAATAATTTTTTCTTTTCTTCTTTACATTGCTCTTGTTCATCAAACCACATTTCTTCTAACAGTGGAACTATTTCGTATTCATATACTTCTTTTAACCATTTTTCTTTGTGGTTATTGTTATTTGAGCTGTATGTACAAAAATAACTGTGGCCTATTTTATAATCTTTTCCAAGGTTGTTGTCATTTTCTATTTTTGTGTTTAAATTTATTATTTTTGATTTTATGTGTTTTTGTATAAATTCATATTCAAAGTCTTTTTTATCTTTTAAAAAGTTTTCAAATTTATTATCAAAATTTGGTTCTATATCTATGAAAGCGAATCTCCTTCTAAGTGCGTAGTCTACTATTGCAAGCGATCTATCTGCTGTATTCATTGTTCCAATTATGTATAGATTTTCTGGTATATAAAAATAATCTTCACTGTAAGTTATTTTTACTCTGTTTTCTGGTCCTCTCTTGTCTGCTTCTATGAGCATCATTAGTTCACCAAATATTTTGCTCATGTTTCCTCTGTTTATTTCATCTATTATGAAAAAGAAATTTTCTTCTGGAAATCCTTTTGCTTTTTCACAAAATTCGTAAAACACTTCATTTTTTAATTCAAAACCACCTTCTTCAGTTGGTCTATAACCTTGTATAAAATCTTCATAACTGTATGACTGATGGAATTGTATCATTTCTATATTCTCATTGTTCTTTTCACCCATCATTTGATAAGCTATCTTTTTTGCTATAAAAGTTTTTCCCACACCAGGAGGTCCTTGTAGGATAATATTTTTCTTTCTTTTTAGCATTTCTATTATGTTATAGAATTTTTCTTCTGATAAAAATGGTGTGTCTGGATCTGTTTTAAAATCGTATGGTGTTTTTTCTTTTTCTTTGCCATTTTTTTCTTCTATTAGATCATATATTATTTCAAACTCATCTTGAGTCAATTTAAATAAACTACCTTGATTGTTTATCATTGGTTCTGAATTTTTTAGATCATTAATTTCTTTCAGTTCTTCATAAGAAACCATGTTTTTATACTTTTTAATTAATCTAAAATTTAATTCATTATTGTTTAACTCTTTTGATATTTCATAAAGTCCCTTTATTTTCTTTGTTGGAGTCGATTCATAAGCAAAAACTAAATCCCCTTTTTTAGCAGCTTCAAAATGTTTGTAAATTCTCCTTTTATTCCCTCTTTCATTAATAGTTTCATAATTTATTTCTTGACCTATATCTAACTTATCTACCGACCAAATTGATGGATTTGAATTTAACCAACAGTATTGTCTTGTAGTTTTAATAATAGAACTTTTCAAATCACAATATTTATAATACTTTTCTCTCAACTGCTCATCTACTACTAAATCCCACAATATTTTATTCTCATATTTTTTATATGGGCAATTTTTTGTTGAATCATAATATTTCTTTGATGATAATTTCATTTGAACAAATAAAAAAAACATTTCTTTATCTACAATATCATTAAATGGAATCCATATTAAATAACTTTCTGGTCCTTTATTATTAAATTCTTCTTTATAATAATCCTTTAATAAATCACTATTTTCAAAATAATAATCCTTATCAATCATAATAGCAAAAGATAGATTATTATTTTTTATCTCTAATCTAAATACTAATCTACTGTTTAATGTTAATGAAAGTTTATTATCCTGTGTGTTTGTTAAGGTATATGTAGCTATGTTTTTTTCTTTTAAATTTAAATCATCATATATATTTTTTTACCCTTTCAAAAAATATATCAATTGGTTCAATAAATTCAAATTGAATAAATGTTTTTATTATATTTTCATCATATTTATTTTCCATCTGCTTAAAATTAATAAATTCATTATAAACTTGCAAATATTTTTCTTTCATTTTATTGGTAATGTCAAAGTCAATATGGTCTACATTTACTTTTTCCATATCTCTTTCTTTTTTTATGTTGTTTCCAAAATCTAGGCCAAATTTTATTTCTTTATTTTCCACAGCAAAAGCAAGTAATTGTGAATTTTTATGACTTTTATTATTTTCAGGATAGAGAACTAACCAAGAAGAATCGTTCCCAAAATTTTGACCTCCAAAAAATCCAACAATTTTTTCTTTTAATTTTTGTTCATTTATTTTATTTATCGATTTTATAAAATCTGAAATTCTATAAAGTTCATTTTGAACTCTAAATTGAAATTTATAATAATAGAGAGGAAATAAGATTGTAAAATTATTCCAACTATGCAATATATTTTTATCATATTGTTTTTCTATATTATCTTTTATGTTTTCTAACGTATTTATGTTTATTTTTTTATTCTCTAGGAGATGTTCTATAACTTCATGTCTTATCTTGTTTACTTTTTCATTATTTGCATATTTGTCTTTTAATGATTTTAAATAATCATAATCTAAATCATTTATGTAAACAAGTAAGTCACTTTCATTATTTTTTAGTTTATATAATAACTGTGAATGATGACTCAAATATTTTATAGCAGTATATATATTGAACTTATACTCGTTTTCATCACTCATTAATTGTAGAAAAGTTTTTATTTCAGATTTAGATAGACTGTATTTTTCAGACAAATTATCTATTATTAATTTAAGATCCTTTACCTCAAAATCTTCAAAATTAATTTCAAAATTTTTGCAGAAATTTTTTATATTCATATCGTCCACATTTTTTTCTATCATTTTATAATTATCTGTTTCGATATACAGTTTATATGCTTCGATAGCAATTTCAATATATTTATCTTTATAGATTTTATTTAATATTGCTTCGTTGTTCATTTTACGCCCCCCTATCTTTTTCAGTACTCATTTTTATTTAAGTTATTTTATTATATTTTTAAAAAAATTCTCTACTTTATCAAAATTATCTGGATATCTCATGTGTCCATATATTTTCCTTTTTATTTTACTCTTAAATAAAATATCTAAACCCCATTCTTCCCCATCACAAATTTCAGGCTCAACATAACTATCTTCCCAATTTTCAATATCAAATTTTTCAAGTTTGTTTTTTATCTTTTTAATTTTTTCATCACTTAGATCTTTTGTTTTGGTATATTTATCTTTTATCCTTTCATATAAACAGGCTTGTTTTGTTTTGAAATTTATTGTATACGTTTCAAACCCACCAAAAAATCCACCTATTTCAAAATCTATTCTAACCACATCATCAAAATAACCCATTATTACACCCCCTGATTATTTTATTCACTAAAATTATATGCCTTATTCATGTTAATTAATCAAACAGTTGATAGGTTAATTTTTATTGCTTTTTTATTTAATAATTAAAAAATGCCTCCTATTTAAAGGAGGCAGTGTATTAATTCTTATTTTGATTCATTTCTTCTTCAATTTTTTTGATTTGTTCAATTGATAATTCTGTAACTTCTGATATGGTTTTTTTATCTAAAGCCTTATTCAAAAGTTTTCTAGCAGCATCTAATTTACCCTTTTCAATTCCTTTTTTAATTCCATCCTCATAAAGTTGTCTACCTCTTGTCATAATCAAATCACCTCTTTTTATGTCTATTTCTTTTAATTCATATTCATCTGTATCGTCTCTTGTTATTAATATGTAGTATATTATAAACCCAAATATTTCTCTTGCTTTTTGTGAGTCTATCTTTTCGTAACTATCCATTAGATTTAATATCTTTTTGAAGTTGTCTATAAATTTGTTTTTTTCTTTTTGTTTTATCGCTTTTAATGTTTCTAAGATTATTTTTAATAGTATCGGTCCTTTTATTTCTTGGTTTGTTTTGTCGTTTAGTTCTATTATTTCGTATTCATAGTTTGGTATGTATTTGTTTATTTTTTCTGGATATTTTTCTCTGTTTTCTATGTGGTCTATTAGCTTGTTGCTCATGTTCCATTTTTGACTTCCATGGTATATCAGTACAGGTATTATTATGTTTGTTTTTGATGTTTTTGGGTTTAATGTTTTTTTCATTATTTTGTTTATGTATTCTAATAGTTGGAATGTTGTTTTTTATCTGGATAGCTTTTATGCTCATATAGTATATAGACATAAGTATCTGTATTTTTTATTTTAGTTTTATACAGTATATCTGAATATGTTTTTTCTAGCTTTTTGTCTATGTATGTTCCATCTATTATTTCTAATTGATTTAGATCCATTTCTCTTGTTATTTCTTCTTCTATATATGTTTTTATGAATTCTTTTGATATTTCTTTATCCCCAAAGGTTTTTTTGAAGAATGTGTCGTGTGGTTGGTTTATTATTTTTCTTATTTCTTCCCCCATCTCTCACCTCAATTATACCAAATTTTTGTTTGATTTTTTGTGAATATGTTTGTATAATTATACATAATTATATCCTTTTCTGTCAAGTGAGAAAAAAATTTGCTGTTGTTGGTTGATAGTATAAAAATCACAGATCCTTCGACGTTACTCAGGATGACAGGTGATTTCTGTTGGAGGATCGAGGTTGGAAGTTGAAGGTAAAAAAATCAAGAGCCTAAACACCCCTGTGCTTCGCACGTCCCCTCTAACACATTCAGAGGGGATTAGCTAAAATTATACCCTTTGACGATGCTCAGGATGACAGGTGATTTCAGTTGTTGGTTTATTGTTTAAAAATACAATTGTTAAAAGCTTTTGTGTATGTCACTTTGAGCTTGTCGAAAGGACTCTTCAGTAAATTTTCGCAGAAAAATGAATGATTTTAAAAACTTAATTTCACTACGTGAAATTTACTGATCAGATGTCTCCATGCACTTCGTTTAGTCGACATGACATAAGACTAACTTTAAAATTTGTTTCTTGATTTAGTTTTATTTGGTAATCATAATTAAAAACCTGCATCCATTAACAGATGCAGGTTTTTGATTTTTACTTGTATAATGGTTTTATCATTTTTTCAAATTCCATTATTTCTAAAAGATAATTAAAATTTTCGCTGTATGCTTTGTAATAATAATATTTACCAAAATATTTTTTATATGCTTTGTCATCTTCTTCATAATGAGAATAATCGTTATTGTCTTCTGGAGGTAGAATTTTGTGTATTCTTAAATGGTATTCTCTTAATATTCTATCTGCTTCTTCGTCTAAAGTTATATCTCCATTGTGCATAGATAGGTGTAAATAACCAAGTTTTATATAAATTTCCAAAGAAATATATATATGTACATTATATCCAGAATATTCAGAAAATTTTTCTAATATAAAGTATATATCTTCTAATCTTATTTCTTCTCTATTTTTCTCTTTTTTTATGTATCGATAAATATATTTATCTAAATTTTTATTTATATTATTATCTTCTATGTCTTCATTTAACGCAAAGGATAAAAAGTTATTAACTAATTTGTTAAAAACTTTTGGATTAAATTTTATTTTATTGTATAAATACTTTTTTTCTACTGCAGCAAAGAGTATATAAAATGTATCTATTTTTTCAAAATTGTGTTTTACTCTACATATTTTGTCAATTCCATCATAACCATTTCTCAGATGAGGATTAAGTATTTTATAATTTATCAAAGGATCACCCCTTTTAGATTTCTTTTATTAATCTTTCATATTTTTCTTTCGCCTCAAAGTATTCTTTTTTTGTTTTTTCTATTTCATCTACATATTTTTTTTGAGTTTCAATGTCTGGATATGTTATTTCAAAATTTTCAATATCTTTTGTGGATACAACATCTATTATTTTTTTGGTAGATAAATCTCTTATCCTATTAACATTTTTTTCTTTTCTTAAATAATAAAATAAGTATTTCACCAGAATTTCTTCAGTATTTTTTACTTTGATAATTAAAAAGTTGTAGGAGACTGTTAATTTATCAACATTTTCTTTTATAAACGCCGTTTTACCTGCTCTACCTCTCAAAGTAAGAAGTATATCATCTTTTTCTAAAAGATATTTTTCTTTAAAATTCTTCAATTTATTTTCTGGGATTGTAATTCTTTTTAATCCATCGTACACAACATCCCCAAAATCATCTATGTTCCCCAAATTAACAAGGAAATAATCACCATTATCATCGTATAAATTTCTTGTTATTATATTATATCCTCTTTTTAAATATGCAATGTCTTTTAGTTTTTTTGTTGTTTTGCTTTTCATTTTTATGCCCCTTTTAGTTTGCTGACTAATCTTTCTAATTTTTCTTGTGTTTTTCTGTTTTCTATCTTATTTTCTAAGAATTCTTTTGTGAATTTTTCTTGTTTTTCTAATGATACTATGGGTATTTTTATTTCGTTTAGTTCTTCTGGGTTTATTGTTGGCATCAACCTGTTATATGAGAGTGTTTTTATTTTTTTAGTCATCATATCAGTTTGTAAAAAAGAATATACATAATCTGGTTTTATGGCTTTTTGGTCTTTTATTCTTAGTATTGCATATGAATGTGAACAGGTCAAATTCTTGTGATCTTCATTTATTTTTATTATCCTGTGTAATCTACCAAATGTTGGGATCAGTATATCACCTTTTTTTACAAAATTCAATTTATCGTAGATTTTTTTATGTACATTTTCATTTTTATATGAATAATATTCAAATATACCGTTTTTATCTTTAATATTATGTGGATGGATTACTTTTATTTCTATGTCACCATTAGCACCAAAAAATATTCTTTTTGATGTGATTTTTATATCTGCTATTTCTTTTAATTTTTTTACATTGTCGAATTCTTTCAAGTATTCTTCGTAATTTGTTATAGGTCTTATATTGTCGTATTTGGAGAGATGATAATCATTTAATAAAGAATCAAATTCTATCGCTACTGTTCTTCTCGCAGAATTTCCAATATCCACTTGATTTTGCTCAGATGGATCTGTAGTCATTTCAAAGAACATTTTTTCTTTTACATTATTGTTAGCATTCCAGTAAGAATAATCTATTATTTTTTGAATGCTTGAATTCTCTTTTATGAATTCTTTTGTTGTGAAGTTATATTCGTCTTTCAATATAGTTGGTTCTGTTAATATGTTTATGTATTTCTTTGATTTTTGGTAATTCCATATTATTTCTTTGGATATATTTTTTCTTTTTTCAGAAATATATTTTTCAAATTCATAATCAGTTTGAGAACTACTTATTTTATACGCTAATCCATGAACATTTGAAATTACTAAATCATATTTTTCTAATTCTTTTATTTCTATGTTTTTATATTTATTTTGCATTAGTAATGTGATTTTTTGAAGATCACTATTTTGTGAGAGTAAAGTGAAGTTTATTTTTTTGAATTTAGTGAGTAATTCTGGAATAATTTCTAAAAAATCATAAGAGTCACAGATTAGTGCTGTTTTTATTTTGCTGTGGTTTGTTAATTCTTTTATATAGTTTGAGTAATATGCATATGCTTTATGCGAAACTCCATCATATCTTCTTAAATACACCTCTATATATTCTCTATAAACCTCAAAAAGGTCTATTTCATCATATCTTTCTTTTATTAAATCATAAATCTTTTTATCATTTTCTTTGTTTTCTAATGGTTCATCTTTTTGGATTTTCTCATAATAATTGATCACTTGATCAAATACTTTATTAATATCTTTTTCTTCTGCGAGGTCCTGAATTCTTTCAAAATAATTCATATATAGCCCTCCTAATTTTTTAGTATTTATATACTACGATATTTTTTAGTATGATTATACTACATCTTAAGTTGCGTAATTTTTTCTTATATGTTAATTTATTATGTCGAAATAATATTTTGTGTTAATAATTAAAATTAATAATTATTTTTATTAATTATATATATTTTTTTTAGTTTTTTAATATTACCTCACCAACTTTTGCCAATATTGGATTTATTTTGGTAATTGTTGGCAATAATGATATAATTTATATGAATTAATTAATTTTTATTTACAACTTTTTTTGAAAGAAAGGTGATCATTTTGAAAAATTACAATAAAATAATTTCTTGGTTAGAACATAATAAAACATTTAATTTAAAGGAATTTAGAGAATTTTATCATACTCTAGAAGAAGATGTTCCTGATTCTACAATTAGATGGATTGTTTATAAGCTAAAATCAAACAATATTATTCATTCGGTAGGTAGAGGGAAATATATAATGAATAATAAAAAGGATAATAAACCTTTTATTTCTGATGAGGTAAAAAATATTTATAATTTCTTAAATAATAAGTTTATGTATTCAGATATATATATTTGGGATAGTAAATTTTTAAATGATTTCATGGAACATCAACCATTTTCTAAACTAATTATTATTGAAGTTGATAAAGATATTAAAGAGTTTGTATTTGATGAACTAAAACAAAATTATAATTCAGTTTTTTTAGATCCTGATAAAGAAGATATAGAAAAATATATTATAGGTAAGAAAAAATGCATAATAGTTAAAAATATTATTAGTAGATCACCTATTATAAACTATGAAGGAATTAAAACTCCTAAATTAGAAAAAATATTAGTAGATTTATTAGTTGATAAAAATCTTTTTTATTTTTACCAAGGTAAAGAAATGACAAATATTTTTAATAATATAAGCAAACAATATAATATAAATCAAAATACATTAAATAATTATTTAAAAAGAAGATCTTCAAAAAATTTATTTTCAGAAATAAAAGGATGATAAAAAATGATAAATAAAAGTACTTATTCTAAAGAATGGGTAAATGATTTGAAAGAAAATTTTATTAAAGCTGATCCGTTGTTAATTTAAAGAGTAATTATGGCTTTAACTTTATTAGAAAGTCTCTCAAAAGTAAAATTGGATTTTATTTTTAAAGGAGGCACATCATTAACTTTACTTATTGATAAATTGTACAGATTTTCAATTGACGTAGATATTATTTTGGAAAATCAATCCGATAAGTTAGATAATTTTTTTAATAATTTAATTAATGATTCATCTTTTATAAAATATGAAGAACAAATAAGAAGAAATAATCATAATATACCAAAATCACATTATAAATTTTTTTATAATTCTTTTTATGACAATTCTGAGAAATATATTCTTTTAGATATTTTATATGAAAAAAATAATTATTCTAATATTATCAAAAAAGATATTAACTGTGAATTCATATCTACAGAAGAGCCTTATTTAGAAGTTGATATTCCTTGTGTTGAAGATATTTTAGGAGATAAATTAACCGCATTTGCTCCAAGTACTACAGGTATTCTTTATGACACTAATAAAAATTTAGAAATAATTAAACAAATGTTTGATATTGGAATTCTTTTCGATTATGCAAAAGATTTAACATCAGTAAAAAAAACATTTGAAAAAATAGCTGCAAAAGAAATTGAATATAGAAAATTAAATATAAATAGTATAGATGTTTTAAATGATATATTTGAGACTTCCATTACATTATGTCATAATGGATATTTAAATAGAGAAAGTTTTTTAAAATTAAAAAATGGAATTAAAAGGTTTAACTCTTATGTTATAGATGGTTCATTTAATTTAAATTCATCTTATACATATGCGGCTAAAGCAGCATATATTTCTATATTATTAAAAAATAATAATCTTGAAATCAAAAAGTTTAAAAAAGGTGAAAATTTAAATGATAAATTTATTGAAAATACAAAATAAATAAATTAAATAAAATTAAAAAAATAAATCCAGAAGCATTCTTCTATTTATATGAAACTATTAATTTATTATAGCACCAACAATTGCCAATATTGATTTCATTTTGGTAATTGTTGGTTAGAATTTAATATAAAAAAGAAGTTGGAATTATGATATTTTATATTGCATTGATAAAATAAATAAAAATGAGTTTTCTTTAAGAGACATATATAATTTTGAATCTTTTCTTCAAACTAGACATCAAAGTAACAAAAATATAAAAGCAAAAATAAGACAACAATTACAAATATTAAGAGACAAAAAATTTATACTTTTTCTTGGAAAAGGTAAATATAAAATTTTATGACATTATAACCATTTGTGATTTTTTATGATTCTTTAAAATCATATAAGAATTATTCAATAAGCTGTATACAGTTCATAATTGATATTCGTATTTACATAGTCATTTCATTTTTGATATGCAAGAATGCATAAAAAACAGAAGATTTTTGAGAGTGTAAAAAAATGTGTAAAATAAAAAAAAGCCTTCTTTGGTTTTATTTTACTACCTATTCGGTGTTTTTTACACAATTTGTTTTACAGACTCCTGTTTTTTATGAATAATTCTCTGTAAAATAATTAATCTATTAATCATTTTTATAAATTTGTTTTACTATCCATTCTATCCATTTAAGAACTGTTTGTGAACGTCTTTCAATTGTGGATTCTGAAAGTTTTTCAAAATTTTTGGTTTTTGAATTATAAATCTGTGATTTTTTCATTATTTTTATTACATCATTTTTTGAAATATTATTATTATCATTAAAATATTTTTTTAAAGTTTTATTGAATACTTCATGCTCTAATATTTTAGATATAAGTGATAAATACTTATCTTTAAAATCACTATTTATAATCTTATTACCCAATTTCGTTAATTGATATTTATTATTTTTCTTTTCAACTAAATTTAAATATTTGGCAGCTCGAGTATAATAATGAGCTTGTCTTTGATCAAAGCTAAAGTTCAAAGTTATTTCTTCTTGCTCTAATTCCGAATCATTTAAAAAACCTAAAAGATCTACAACCTTTTCAAAATCATTCGCCTGAGGAAAAGGTATATTTGGTTCTTGCTTAATAGTTGTTGTTTTCAATATATTTACTATATCTTTTTCTAATATTTCATTTGAAGAGATCTTGTATCTCATTTAATCTATAAGTTTTAATGAATTGTAGTCTTCTAAGGTTTCAAACTCGTATACATAAAAAGAAAAAATATCATTTGAATAATTTAGGAAAACAGGAATTACTTTTTTGTCTATTTTGGATTTCCATAATCTATACGGATAATACAATTGTCTTATAACAAAATCTTCTGACTTAAAATTTTTGGCTTCAATTATTATTAGTTCATTTTTTGATTCGTATCCAGCGTCTATTTCTATTTGAGAATTATTTACTTCAATTCTATCTTTTTTTCCAGATTTTTGATTTATTATGTTAAACTCAAAATTTTTGGAAGACATTCTTCCAGAGATAGTTGGAATTAGAAAATCATTATTTTCAATATTAAATAAATCATGGAGCATCCCTGTTGCATAAGCAGAGTGTAATACAGATGTTTCAGAATATAAATTTTTTGGGTCAATACTTTTTATATTATTAGGTATTTGAAAATTTTTTATCTTTTTGTTTATATCTTTAATTTCTTTAAAGATATCATAATGTCCTATTCTATAAGAACGTCTAGTTAAAGGCAATATGGAAAGTTTATTTTTTTGAAAGATTTGAGGCAAGTTAACTTTGTGATCAAACTTTGTCATTAGCCTTGGTTCTCTATACTCTTTTATTACTGATGATTCGATATCAAAATAGCCTTTTTTTATTTATTTCATCAAGTATTTTTTGTTTTTCAAATAAATAATTCTTTGCGTTATAAACTCTCTTCTCTTCAAGTCTATTTCTTTTCAACATTTCAATTCCTCACAATTTTTTGAATAATCGTTTAATGATCTTTTTGTTAGCGCTATTTTTTTATTTCTTGAGTCAACTCAAGATATGAGGAATTAACCCTATCAACTGTTTAATTAATTAACGTAAATTTGTTTTATAATAATAGTAAATAAGACATTTATTTATTAATGTTTTTGCATTTGGAGGAGTCTATGATTAATAAACTTGATTTATCAATAGCAAAAAATTATAAAAGCAAAAGCCAAATAACAAGAGTAATAACAGAAAAATGGGTCCAGAAAAATATATTTTGCCCAAATTGTGGTAATAATTTAAAAAAATATGAGAATAATAGACCTGTTGCAGATTTTTTTTGTGATATATGCAAAGAAGATTATGAATTAAAAGCTAAAAAAGGTCAAAGCGAAGGGGAAAAAATAATTGATGGATCTTATTCTACTATGATAGATAGAATTACAAGTATTAATAATCCAAATTTTTTCTTCTTAATTTATAATAAAAATTATATTATAAATAACTTTTTTGGTGTATCAAAAGATATTTTTGTACCAGAAATAATTGAAAAAAGAAAACCATTAAGTAGCAATGCCCGTAGAAAAGGATGGGTGGGATGTAATATATTAATATCTGAAATTCCTAAATTTTCAAAAATATATTATATTAAAAATAGTACTAAAATTGAAAATTCCGCTGTTAAAGAACAATGGCAAAAAACTAATTTTTCAAACATCATGAATGATTTAAAAAAAAGAAGTTGGATTTATGATATTTTATATTGCATTGATAAAATAAATAAAAATGAGTTTTCTTTAAGAGACATATATAATTTTGAATCTTTTCTTCAAACTAGACATCAAAGTAACAAAAATATAAAAGCAAAAATAAGACAACAATTACAAATATTAAGAGACAAAAAATTTATACTTTTTCTTGGAAAAGGTAAATATAAAATTTTATGACATTATAACCATTTGTGATTTTTTATGATTCTTTAAAATCACATAAGAATTATTCAATAAGCTGTATACAGTTCAAAATTGATATTCGCATTTACATAGTCATTTCATTTTTGATATGCAAGAATGCATAAAAAACAGAAGATTTTTGAGAGTGTAAAAAAATGTGTAAAATAAAAAACCCTTCTTTGGTTTTATTTTACTACCTATTCGGTGTTTTTACACAATTTATTTTACAGACTCATGTAATTTTCACATACTTTTTATATTTATTTTCTATATTTCCCTCTTATCGACATAATTAACATACCTCCAAAGCAGTTTTGTAATTTTTATTAATTACCTGTCTACTTTGGAGGTATCTTTACAAAACTATAGACTAAAAAAATATTTTTTGATTTTTTCTGACATAAACTTTCTTCTTTTTTTTAGAAAATCATCATAGTCTTCAAAAGTCATCTCAAATACTTCTAAAGGTATAGCATTTTCTACTAAATTTTCTTTCAAATCATTTTGATCAATTATTCCTCCATATATACTATCTTTAGTTCTACATTGCTCTAGAAGTTCATTGAAATACTTTTGAGGAGATTTATCTTTTACTTTTATGTTAATCTCCGATTGCATATATACATAATTTGCTACTTGGTTATAGATGGAACTAGTATTAAAACCATTTTTTTGAAGGTATTTTTTAGGAAAAATATGATGTATATCACCTTTTTCCTCAACTAAATCTTTAACAGTAATATCTTTTGACAAAAAACCTTTATCTCCTAATTTAACTTGAGCTATTATAAAAACACTAAAAAAAGGACTTCTTCTCGATGATGCTTCTAACTTAGAAGGTAGTATATTTTCCCAAAAGTTATCAAATAAAGCATTTTCTATTTCATTTCTTATAAATTCAACGTGATTTTGCTCAATTCTTTTTATATCATAATCGAAAGCTGACTCTGGCGAACCAGAATATCTTCCTGTTAATATACTGAAAATGACCCATTTTCTTACATAAGTTTCTATTTCTGCAGGATTTACCTTTTTATCTTTTAGTTTTAAATATAATAGATATCCAAAATTTAAAACATTTTTTGATTTTATAAGTGAACTCGAAACTATTCCTGCGGATTTTAGAATCATGATAAATCTTTTGAAATTATTTTCGTTAATAAAGTCTAGTACCGCCTCTTCTAACTTTGAAAATGAATTTTCTACTATTTCTTCTTTATACTCCCTAGTTTCAAAATCTCTACCAGATAGTAAGCTAACTAAATCTGTCAATCTACCTCTATTAAAATTTTTAGCAAAAACAACTCTTATAAGATCTTTGTATTCGGGGGAATATACGTCTTCGTTATATTTAGATACCCATCTTATTTTATTGAGGTATTCAGTATTAGCAAAATCTTTATCATTATTAAAAATAATATCGAAATCAGTTGGGTTTTCTATTAAATGACAAAAATAATCAATAATCTTTCTTATAGTATTTCCTTTGAACGTTTCATTAACAGCTATTTTTGACATGACAAAATCAGCTTGAGAAAGTTCTACCCCTTTTGAATTTATTCTAATAAAAATTTCTGTTACTGTTTCTATATCTAAAGAATGAGATAATTCTATCATACCAATAAGTTTATGCTTTATATGATATAGGTTGTCTAATGCATCCCCTATCTTATCTACTTCGTTTATGTCTTCTATTCCATTTAACTTAGAATATTTTCTTGTCAATTGCCTTGTACTGATTTGTTCTTTGTGAATTAATGAAATGTCATATATCCATTCTTTATTTTTTTCTATTGCTGGATTGGCCACTTCAAATTTTTCTTCTTTTGGGTTGAAAGAAATAGTAATATTCTTTTTCTTATAGTCTTTGTTTATAACTTTTTGTCCTAATAAAGAAGCCGTTAGAGCCATTATTCTTTGTTGACCATCTATAATTATTTTTCTGCCTTCAGATTTTGAACCATCCTTTAATTTTATTTCAGCGCTTTTCCAAGTGATCAAATATCCTATAGGATAACCCTTGTATAATGAATCTATCAAATCCCTTACTTTTGATGAATCCCAAACAAAAGGTCTTTGAATTTCAGGTATAGCAATTTCTTTTGATTTGATCCAAGATAAAATAGTTTCAATTGAATTATTGTTAACTTCGTACTTTGACATTTTTAATCCTCCTTATTTTCTAACTTCACTTAAATTCTACAACAAAACTATGTTAATTAGTTAAACAGTTGATAGGTTAATTTTATTATCTAAAGATTCAATAATAATTTTTCTTATCCAACAATTGCCAATATTGATTTCATTTTGGCAAGTGTTGGTTATTATCTATATAAAAAGCATCCTTTTAAAGGATGCTTAGTTTTATTTTTTATTTCTTTCAATTTTTCTCTTTATTCATACAACATTTTTTGCCACTACCGCAAGGGCATGGATCGTTTCTACCGATTTCCTTTTTAGGTTTATTTAAGTTTGATAATCTTCTTATTTCTTTTGGAGTGTGTCCGTTGTTTTCCCACATTCTTGTATTGTTATAGAATTTTATGACTAATTCGGATAATTTTCTTACTTGATCTTCACTATCAAAAATGATTCCCCTTCTTTGGAATTCGTTAATTATTGTGCTGAATTTGTTCGACATAGAACAGCCTATTTGTATGTCGTCTAATATTTCTTCTGCGTATTCTTTGTCATCTTTTACTATTTCTTTTTTTACAAAATTCAGTAGCTCGTAGTAATGTTTGTCTTTTTCAAAGTAATATGAATCAAGATATTTTATAAATTCAGTTTTATTTGGTATGTAATATGGTTTATTTTTTTTCATTTTTAGGTATTCCACTGTATCTTCATAGTTTATTAGAGCATCGTTAACATTGTAAATATCTATAAATTTATCTTTATGAATTGTTCCATATAAATTTACAGCAGCGACTAAGTATTTTTCTACTTCGTTCATCTCACTTTCGCTTTTTTTGTATTTATCATTCGATTCTCTCATAATTATTAGTAATTCTTCAGTTGAATAACCATTTTTCCACCAAGATTTTGTGTGAAAAGTAAACTCTAATAATTTTTCTGATAAAGTTGTAAGAGAATTTTTAGTTATATTTTCAATATTCAATTCATTTTTAAAAGTTTCTACTAAATCATCATTTTTTTTGTATATTTTTACTAAATTACGAAGTATTGCCATTACATCATTTAGCTTTTTTTCATCATCTAAGTAATTTTCTTTTATATAATTTTTCAAATCATAATATTCTTCATAATCTTCAAAATATTTGTCATCTTTATATTTGAGTAGAATTTCTTTTTTAGGAATATAATACGGAGCTTCTTCTTTATTTCCTTTCAATTTTTCAAATATTTCGTCTCATTTACTACATAATGCACAAAATAATCATCTACTGCTTCTATTTTATTTTGTGTAAGATATTCTTCATCTAGTTTTTGATTATCTACTTTCATTTCTGTTAAGCTTATATTTTTTATTTTGTCATCATTTTGGCGATTATATATTTTTATAACCATGTCTTTTTGAATAATGCCCTGTAGATTAACTAAAGAGATTATATAGTCTTCAATTAATCCCATATAAATCACCCCCTTTTTATTTAAATTATAACATTTTTAACTTTTATGATACAAATTTTCAATGATATAATATATACAAAGGGAGATGTAATTATGAATTATGACGATACTATAAAGTTTTGGAACAATGTTTTTTCAAACGAAAATACAAAAAAATTAGATAAACCTTTACCTTATCCAGAATTGGAAAAGGCTTTGAATTGGTTAGCAAAAGGTTCTGACAGTGTTCTGGATTATGGTTGTGGAGATGGAGTTTTTTTGGCAAGAAGTTATTATTTGGGTATTGAGAATGGGTTAGGTATTGATATCAGCCAAGAGGCTGTTCAAAAAGGAATGGCTAACCTTGAAGAGAATAATATAGATAGTTATATTATAGAAAAAGGGAATCATCTCAAATTAAATGAAATACAAGATAATTTTTTTGATTCTGCTATTCTTTCAAATATATTGGACAATGTTTTACCTGAAGACGGAATGTTTATTTTGGAAGAGATTCACAGAATTGTGAAACCAGATGGAAAAATATTGATCAAACTGAATGATTATATAGAAGGCGAAGATGTTTTAAGCAATAAAGAGATTTTTAAAGAAGAGCTACAAAAAAATTTTTATCTCGAAACTTCTGGACTATATTTTCACAATTTATCTGATTCTAATCTTGAGGAAATTATTAAATCGCAATTTCGTGTAGAAGATAAGTTTTTTATATATTTTAAAAATACTAATAAAAAAAATAGAATATGGCTTTTGAGAAATAAGCTCTTGCCCTAATACCATTATGCACCTATTTTTTACAATGTAATATAAGTGGTAAAGAATTACTGTAATTTTCTTTTTTATAATTACCATAAAAATTTATATTTTTGAACCCAACTTCTTTTAAATATTTTTCTAATTTATTTTTCTTGATTGGATACAAGGTAATTCCATTTTCTATTTTTTTATTTTCATCTTTTACATATAGTTTTGTTTTGAAAATAATGGCATCATTTTCAAATTCATAGTATCTTTCAAACTTTATTTTATCGTTTTCAATTAATGGCAGTTCATCAATTTTATTTTGATAAACATAATCATAATTCAGAATTTGTATAACTAACTCTCCATTATTTTGTAATTTATTATATACTTTCTCTAAAAATATTTTTTTATGTTTATTTTTTATATGGACTAACGTATTACCTAAACTAATTATCAAATCAAAATTTTTAGAGTAAATAGTTTCAATTTCCATCATATCTCCAGTTTTAAAATCTATGTTAGTTGTCTTTCTTTTTGCTATTTCAATCATATTTTGGTTTAAATCCAAACCATGAAATTCTTTCTCAGGATATTTTTCTTTTAATTTTATTAACAACTCTCCTGTAGAACAGCCTATGTCCAAAACATTCTTTTTATCTTTCGATATATCGCTTATAAAATCTATCTTCAAGGGTTTTACAGGAAATATATATTCATAATAAATGGAAATATCTTTATACATTTTATTCCTCCTTTATTTTTTATTAATGTTATATAATTTCACAAAACCATCTATTGTAAAATCTTCTTGATCTGATAAGTCTTTGTTTATCTTCTTGAAAAAACAGCTTGGTATTTCGTTAAGTTCTAAATTCTTTTTTATACAAAGAGTACACCCTTTATCATGGTTTGATGGATGATTTGGACAGTCAAAATCTTCACATGTGCAAAAATCTATTTTCATTTTTTCATCTCCTAACTTTCTTTTTACTATTATAGCAAATAAGTGGTCTAATTTTTCATATTTGTTATTAATCGGATATAATTCAATTTTGTAAACAATACTTTAAGATTTTTAATGTGTTTAATAATAAAAATAATTATACGCTTTACACTGTTGTAATTGAATGTAAATTGTGATATAATGTTTTTGGTCTGTATAAAGTTTAGAGAGGATCTTATTTTATGACAAATGAAGAGATAGGCGTAATTTTCCAAAACATAATGCAGAGCAAGAATGTAGGCCTGTTAGTCTTGAAAAATGATAAAGTAAGGCATATTAATAAAAATTTTAAAAATTATCTTAACACTTTGGGAATAGAAGCTTCCTATAAGACTTTGTTAGATATCAACGAAAACTATAATCAAGATTTTCAAATTTATAAAAAATATTCTTTTTTAGAGAACTTATTAGAAAAGTATAAAAAATTCAACTCAAATGATAATGAAGATAGGACACATCATACGATGGCCCTTTCTAAAAGTAATTTGGAACTTTTTTATACTGGTTTTGTACACAACGGAGAAAAATACAATGTATTCACTTTAAAACCTCTTCATAAAAATCTTAAACTTATGAACAACAAATTTTTTGAACTTTTAAAAAACATAAGTAAACTATCTACTGAAATTCTTTCAAATTCAAACTTTAAAAGTTATGATGTTTTTAATCAAATTTTTTCCATTTTAGAAAAAGAAATGATGCTGGATGCTTTTATTATTTCATTAGAAGATGACGACTTTATGTACATTAATTTTGGTAAAATAAAAGCTCATGACCTTTCCGATTTATATTTGCCAAAATATTCTTTAACTGGATATGTTAGTACTCAAAAGCAAAGTATCTACATAAAAAATTCTTTAGAAATAGATATGCAGGAAGGATTTAAAATATTTCACGCTTCAAAACCAGAAGTTTATTCGGTATTTGGAATTCCTTTTGATGTTGGTAATGGTTTAAAAGGGGCCATTTTATTTGAAAGAAAAGGTTATGATAGCTTTTTAAAACCTGAAATAAAAATTTTAGAAGAGCTCTCATATACTATTTTATCCATTTTAAAGTTTGCAAAGTTGTATGAAGACTTGAACAACGAGAAAGAAAAAATATATGATCTCGCCATAAAAGACAAGCTTACTAATGCTTACAACAGGGTTTTTTTAGGCGAATACTTAGAAAATGCGCTGGAAAAAGCTAAAAGATATGGTGAAAAATATGTTTTGATTTTTGTAGATATCGACGGCTTTAAAAGTATAAATGATAAACATGGACACAATTATGGAGATACATGCTTAGTTTTCTTTGCAGAAACAATTTTTAATTGTATAAGAAATTCTGACATTTTAGCAAGATATGGTGGGGACGAATTTTTAATAGTTTTAAACGAGACAAGTTTGTCAGAAGCAAAAAAGATTATTGACAGAATAAACATAAAACTTCAAAATTCTCTTTTTAAACTTTCTATTTCTTATGGATTGCTGGAGTTAGACAAAAATTTAACTATTGAAGAAAACCTAAACATAGTAGATAATTTGATGTATAAAATGAAATACAAAAAATGAAGCAGAACTAATCTGCTTCATTTTTTAATTAATTATAAAAGGTAAAGATCTTGCATTTCTCATAAAAATATCAAAGGATTTCTTTTCTTCTAGCTCATAAAAAGATATTATATCCCAATTTGGGATTTTGAACTTATTTGTTTCGCTCAATTCATCATAGAAATTAAAAGACATAGAAATTCCATCTGAAACTCTATTAGTAATTATATCTCTTGGTTCGCTTTCATATCCATATAAAATATTACTTTGACTTGGGTCAGAAAATTGAAGCAAAACCCAAGGTAATCTTACTTTAATCCTTTTCCATTCTTTTATAACTGCATCCAAGTTACTGGGGTCGTCAGCATTATTTCTTAATCATTTTTTAAAACATATTCTCCTACATCTTTTTCATAAGTATCAAAAGCTATATAAAATGTTTCTGTAAAATCGTTTTCAAGATAAATATCAAGAGAAAAATAGTCATAATCATAGTTATATAATATATTTTTTTCATATTATCCCCCTGATTTTTATTTTGACATATTATCATTATATACTAAAATCATTTTATTTTTTTATATATTGTTTTTATGTTATTTTGTTTTTAAAATGTTTCTTCTTTTAAAAATCTATCAGTTGCGTTTTGCCAAGATTGCATTTTTGTTCCTGTAACTCTTTCAACTTTTGAAATATCTAAGACAGATGACTTAGGCCTTTTCGCTTTGAGATCAAAGTCTTTTTGTTTTGCTTTAATCAATTCTCCTTTCCAACCTACCTCTTTTAATATATATTCAGCCCACTCGTATCTTGTACAGGATGTATTTGTTATGTGGTATATTCCATATTTTTTTGTTTTAAGTAAATTCATTGTTGCGATTACCAAATCTTTTGTATAAGTTGGAGAACTCTTTTCGTCTGTTACGACTTTCAGAGTTTCGTTGTTTTTAGCCCATCTAATAACTTTTTTTACAAAGTTATCCCCGTTCTGACCAAATAGCCAACTTGTTCTTATTAAAAAAGTTTTTTTGTTTTCCTTTAATTCTTTTTCGCCAAGAGCTTTACTTTTCCCGTACTTATTGATGGGATTAGTATTATCTTTTGTGCTATAATTCCCTTTTTCACCTGAAAATACGTAATTTGTTGAAAAATGTATTAATTCGAAATTTATTTCTTTAGATATTTCTACCAAATTTTTTACCCCTTTAGAATTTATTAGGTAAGCTTTATTCCAATTATTTTCTGCTTCATCAACATTTGTGTATGCAGCACAATTTATTATATGGGTTATATCTTTGTAACTTTTTAAGAATTCTCTCATCTGTTCTAAATTAGTTATATCAAAATTAGATTTATTTGTACTAAGATAGTCTATTTTTCCCATGAAAAAATATTTTGAAAATTCTTTCCCTAATTGCCCATTAGCCCCTGTTATTAGTACTTTCATTTTTTCACCTCAATTTTGTTGTTATTGAATAATAGCTTCTTAAATTAAAAAAATTGGCATATTTAAATATGCCAATTTTTTTTATTATTCATTTAATTTTTTTTCTATTTCTATTGTTAAAGCTTCTGCAGTCGCCAAATTTGTGGCAAGAGGTACATTATGAACATCACAAACTCTGAGAAAAGCTGAAACATCTGGTTCATGAGGTTGGGCAGTTAAAGGATCTCTCAAAAAAATTACAAAGCCTATTTCTCCAGTAACCAGTAAAGCACCAATTTGTAGGTCTCCGCCCATTGGTCCAGATTCATAAGTTTTGATATCTAAACCAACTTTTTCTTTTAATAATTTTCCTGTAGATTTTGTTGCATGTAAATTACACTTATGAAAAACTTCTTTCCACTCTCTTGCAAACATCACTAAATCAAGTTTTTTCTTGTCATGAGCTATTAGGGCTACGCTAATTTTTTTATCTTCCATAGGTTACATCTCTTTGTTTGATATTGCTTTAATCATTTTAACTGTATTTTTAACGTCTTCGTAAGAGACCATTTCGTGAGGTGAATGAATGTATCGAGTAGCAATTGATATTGTACATACAGGAATACCAGATTTTGTTCTTTGATACCCCATGGCATTTGTTCCTCCACCAAATAATACTTCAAATTGATAAGGGATTTTTTCTTCAATTGCAGCATTTTTAATAAATTCCACTACATTTCTATCTGATATAGTTGCGTTGTCTTTTATTTTTATACAAGGGCCATCACCAAGTTTCATGTTCATTCTTTTAATAGCTTTTGGGGTATCCAAAGCCTTAGTAACGTCAATTGCAATTGCCATATCCACATCGTAATCGTATGAAGCAACAGAAGCTCCAACTATTCCAACTTCTTCTTGAACAGTGAAGGCAAATATTACGTTGTTTTTTGGTTTGTCCATTTCCTTTATAGATTGAATCATCGTAGCACAAGCTATTCTGTCATCCATAGCTTTTGACACTAAATGGTCTCCAAGATCGTGAAATCCAGTTGCGTATGTTCCAAATGTTCCTATTGGAGCCATTTTTTCTGCTTCTTCTCTTGTTTTTGCACCAATATCTACAAAAAGTACATCTAAGTTTAGGTGAGAATGATTTTCTCTCAATTCTTTAGTTGTTTCTCCTTCAATCCCTACAACACCAATGTTTCCGTTGAATTGAAATTGAGTCCCTACTAAGTTTAAAGGATTTTGTCCTCCTACTGCGTCCACTTTTAAAAATCCGTTGTCGGTTATGTGAGTTACTACAAGTCCAATTTCATCCATGTGCCCATCGAACAAAACGGTTTTATCTGAAGTACCTTTTTTTATAGCTATTAAATTACCCAGCTTATCTATTTTTATTTCATCTACATGATCTTTTATCTCGCTTTTTATGAATTCTCTTATTTCATCTTCTCTTCCACTTGGTGAATATATTTCGGTAATTTTTTTAATTAATTCCTTCATTCTGCAATCATCCTCCCATCAATTAACAATTTCTCAGTTATTTTATACACACCGTCATAATCTTTTAAATTGATTATTGTGTTTGGTGAATGTAAATATCTACAAGGTACAGAAATTACTCCAGCTGGAATACCCCCTAAACTTTTTGCAAGTCTTGCTGCATCTGTTCCACCAGCTGTTCTCATTTTGTACTGATATTTTATTCCCATTCCTTTTGCTGTTTCCACTATATTTTCAAATATTTTTCTTTCGAGAACAACTCCTGAGTGCATAAAGGTTAAGACTGGTCCGTCTCCTAAATGAGTCGCCCATTTTTCTGGCTCATTTTCTGGGTTGTCTCCTGCAGTTGTACCTTCTAAGATCAAAGCTGCATCTGGATTTATGTATTCAGCAGCAACTCCACTACCTCTTAGGCCTGTTTCTTCTTGGACAACAAAAGCAAAATAAGTATCGTATTCAGGTTTAGTATTGTTGTTTTTGAAGCTTTCTAAAATATTCATCATTACTGTACAACCTGCTCTGTCATCAAAAGCTTTAGAAAGAGCATAGTCTCCGTTTTCATAATATTTAACGTCAAATGTAACCATGTCACCAAGATTGACTTTTTTCTTTGCATCTTCATCTTTTTTGAATCCACATTCTATTTTTAAAGAGTCATATTTGGCTACTGAAGAAGTTTCTTTTTCTAAATGAATTGGTTTTGAGTTAACTACTGCAGGGATTTCATTTTTAATCAATAGTCTTTGAGATTTTACAACTCTTGGGTCGACTCCACCAACCATTGATATTCCCAATTTTCCGTCTTTGTGTATTTTTGTTACTAAAAAACCAACTTCATCCATATGTGCAGCAACCATAACTCTTTTAGAGCTATTTTTACCTTTTTTTAAAACGATCATATTACCCATTACGTCTTCATATATGTCATCATACATTCCATCTATTTTTTCTTTTATGAACTCTTTAACTTTTTCTTCGTGCCCTGATACTCCCATTAATTCTGTCATTTCTTTTAAATACTTTCTCATTTATTTCCACCTTCTTCATATGCGTATAATGCAAGAAGTTTTGCTGTAAGGTCTATATCGTTTACATTTACAACTTCTACAGGTGAATGCATGTTGTATATTGGTATAGATAATAAGCCTGTTTTTACACCATTTTTTGTTAACTGAACAACATCTGTTTCAGTTCCAGTTCCCATAGGAAGAACTTCTATCTGATGATCAATATTTTCATTTTTTGCAATATCTGTAAGCTTTTTATTAACTTCTTTGTTAATAGCAGCTCCTATTCCTATAGCTGGTCCTTTACCTATTTTCATAGTCTCTATGTTATCAGGCAAATCTTCAGCAAAAGTAACATCTACTATAATCGCGTTGTCTGGATGAATATCATAAGCCATACCTTTGGCTCCGACAAGACCCACTTCTTCTCCTTTATTAAAAGAAAGGTACAATGTCCCATCGAATTTGAATTTTTTCAAATAATCGAGGGCTTTTATGATTGAGACAACACCTGCTCTATTATCTATTGCTTTTCCTGATATCGTTTTGTTTTCTAATTCTTTTGATTTAGCTTCAACAACTCCTATATCCCCAACATTTAAACCTTCTGTTCCGCCAGAGATAGAAAAGTCAACAAAAAGCTCGTCAAAAGAAGGTGATTGCCCTCTTTTGTCTTTGTCTTGCAAATGTGGTGCCAACATTCCAATAACACCAAGTTTGTCGCCTTTTTCAGTTTTGAATATAACTCTTTTAGCTATTAAAGTTCTTGGATCTACCCCACCAACCATTTCTACTCTAACAAAATCTTTATCTACTATTTTTGATATTGCTATACCAATTTCATCTATATGTGCAAAAAAGGCTATTTTTTTGTCGTCATTTCCATATTTTGCAACAAGACTTCCAGTCCCTCTTTTTGATATCTCAATTTCTGAATTTATTTCTTTTAAAGTTTCTTCTACTATAGAGTATGTATTATGTTCCCATGAACTTACTCCAAAGCTGTCTGACAATTTTTTCAATATCTCGGAAATATCCATTACAAAACCTCCTTATACTAAATTTCTAAAGATTCAACAAGAGCTTTATCGTTTTCAACTCTTATGGAAACTGGAGCATCTGGCCATTCATGATTAAAAAAAGGTATTTCTGCTATTTCTATTAATGACGATTCCATTTTAGAAGCTATAATAAAAGCATTTCTTTTATTAGTCAAACCAGCTCTAATAACTCCAAAGACTTTTCCATATACAATAACGCTCCCGCCTGCATTAACTTCTGCTCCTGAATTAACGTTTCCAAATATAATAATGTCCCCCGGATTATCTATTACCTGTCCGGATCTTACGTGTTTTCTATATATTTTTGTACTTGAAAGGTCGAGTTCTTTTTTTTGAGACTTTGAAGGAGGTAATTCCCCAAAATATGCTCCTGCTAATTTAAGATCAAGAGTCCTTGCAAACTTAGCAATTTTAGGGAGAAGATTATACTGGCTTTCGTCTTTTAAATAAATGTAAAAACTGTCCCCAAATTTGAAAAAGTTTTTCATCGTGTTTAACTTTTTTTGAAAATACTCAAACAAATCTTTTTGAGTGTAACCTTCTTCAAAGTAAAATACAATGTCTCCGTCTACGATTTTAGCAAATATAAAATCTTCCATATTGTCACTCCCCCCCAATAAACTTCTTTCTATAATATAATACCACAAAAAGTTTTCTCATTAATATTTGAAATAAAGAAAAGAGAGTTAATTAGCGTGAAATTTTTTTCATTATGTAATTAAAATACTATTATAATAAGCGTTTATGAATTTGTATTATTACAGATATTATTGTAAAATAAAGTTGTATATATTAAATATTTTTTGGGGGTGCAATAATGGCACATAATGATGACATTGAAAAGATTGTCGAACAAAAAAAAGAATGGGAAGAAAAACAGGTAGAAAAGACCGTTAAAAAATTCCCTGAAAGGAAAGAAGAATTTAAGGGTACTTTTGATGAAGAAATCAAAAGACTCTATACACCAGAAGATACTAAAAATATGGATTATAGCAAAGATCTTGGGTTCCCCGGTCAATATCCTTTTACAAGAGGTGTTCAACCTACTATGTACAGAGGTAAATTCTGGACAATGCGACAATATGCGGGATTTGCCAATGCTGAGGAATCAAACAAAAGATATAAGTATTTATTAGAACAAGGACAAACAGGTTTGTCTATAGCTTTTGATTTACCAACTCAAATTGGTTATGATTCTGATGACGAGATGTCAGATGGTGAAGTTGGTAAAGTTGGAGTTGCAATTGATTCTCTTGCCGATATGGAAATCTTATTTGATGAAATACCTTTGGATAAAGTTAGTGTTTCCATGACCATTAATTCTACTGCTTCTATATTGTTGGCAATGTTAATTTCAGTAGCTGAAAAACAAGGAGTTTCAAAGGATAAAATAAGAGGTACTATACAAAACGACATTTTAAAAGAATATATTGCGAGAGGAACTTATGTTTTCCCGCCTGAACCATCAATGAAAGTTATTGTAGATATTTTTGAATATGGTTCAAAAAATCTTCCAAAATTTAATTTAATTAGTATTAGTGGCTACCACATTAGAGAAGCAGGAGCAAATGCTGCTCAAGAAATTGCTTTCACTCTTTCAGATGGTATAGCTTATGTTGATGCAGCCATCAAAGCTGGACAAGATGTTAATGTTTTTGGTAAAAATTTATCGTTCTTCTTTAACGCACACAATAATTTTCTTGAAGAAATTGCAAAATTCAGAGCCGCAAGAAGAATATGGGCTAAAATAATGAAAGAAAGATTTAACGCTACAAACGAAAGAGCTATGAAATTGAAATTTCATACTCAAACTGCGGGTTCAACTCTTACTGCACAACAGCCTATGAATAATATAGTTAGGGTAACTCTACAGGCTCTTGCTGCTGTAATGGGAGGCACTCAGTCATTACATACAAACTCTTATGACGAAGCACTTGGACTCCCAACAGAAGAATCGGCAACTATTGCGTTAAGAACTCAACAGATAATCGCTTATGAGTCTGGAGTTACAGACACTATAGATCCATTTGCTGGCTCGTATGCTGTTGAAGCACTAACAGACGAAATAGAGAAGAAAGCTTGGGAATACATAGAAAAAATAGATGAAATGGGCGGTATGGTTAAAGCAATTGAAAATGGTTACGTTCAAAAAGAAATTTTGAATACGGCTTATGACACCCAATTAAAAATTGAAAACAAGAAAGATGTCATCATTGGGGTTAACAAATTCTCTACTAAAGAAGAAAACCCAAGAGAAGTTCTTAAATTAGATCCTACTGTTGAAGAAAAACAAAAAGATAAATTGAAAAAATTGAGAGAAAAAAGAGATAATAAAAAAGTTGAAAATGCTTTAAAAGCTCTTAAAAAGGCTGCTAATAGCGATGAAAATTTGATGGAATATATTATTGAAGCTGTGCAGTCTTATGCAACATTGGGAGAAATAACAAATGTTTTAAGAGATGTATACGGTGAATACAACGAATCAGTCATTTTATAAAACTAATAATTGTTTTTCATTAAGGAGGAAGACAAAATGGAAGAGAGAATCAGAGTTGTTATTGGGAAACCCGGACTTGATGGGCATGATAGAGGGGCAAAAGTAGTATCAAGAGCTTTGAGAGATGCTGGCATGGAAGTGATATATACTGGAATAAGACAAACACCTTCAGAAATTGTAGAAACAGCAATTGAAGAAGATGCTGATATAATTGGTCTTTCAATTCTTTCAGGGGCTCATATTAGATTAAGTAGTAAATTGATAGACAAAATGAAAGAAAAACACGTCGAAAATATTCCCGTATTTTTGGGAGGCATTATTCCTGAAGACGATATCCCAGAATTGAAAAACATTGGAATAGCAGAAGTATTTGGTCCAGGTACTCCATTAGAACTAATTATACAGAAGGTGAGAGATATTGTCTTGGGCAAAAAAGTATGATCAAATAATTGATGGCTTTAATAATGGTGAAAAATATGCACTTGCCAAGATGATAACGCTGGTTGAAAATAATCCAGATGAAGCATGGGAAATTATTCAAAAACTACCAAAACCCAATAAACAAGCACATGTTATTGGCATAACAGGTAGCCCTGGAGCTGGGAAGAGTACTTTAACTTCAAAATTAGTAAAGGATTTATCTGAAAAACACAAGATTGGTATTATTGCAGTTGATCCAAGTAGCCCTTTTTCAGGCGGAGCCTTCTTAGGAGACAGAATTAGGATGAGACATTTATCTGGAGAAAATGTATACATAAGAAGTGTGGCGTCTCGTGGAAGTGTTGGGGGCCTATGTGATTCGATATATGATATAGTGGACGTTATGAATAGTTATGGATTTGAAAAAATAATCATAGAAACTGTTGGAGCTGGTCAATCTGAAGTTGAAGTTGTGTATGTAGCTGATACGATTTTATTGGTTATGTCTCCAGATTCTGGAGATGAAGTACAGATGTTTAAAGCTGGAATAATGGAAATAGCAGATATATACGTAGTTAATAAAAATGATTTGCCTGAAGCTTCAGGATTTTTGGCTCAGTTGAAAAATACTCTATCTTTGGAGTATGAAGAAAAGTCAAAAAGAAAAATATTCAGTATTAGTGCTTTAAAGAATGATGGTTTAGACGAATTAATGGAAGATTTATTAAATCATAAAGATAAGTTAATAGAAGAAGGACTTTTAAAAGATAGAATCATTAGGAGAAGAAAAAGAAGAGCAAGAAGTAACATAATTAGAAAGATAGATTTGTTCGTTAAAAATTATGATCCTGACAATAAAGATTTATTTGAAATAAAAAGGGATATTATTGGGCAAATAAGCAAGGAGGAGTTCAATGAAGGGTAAAATAGATCACATTGGAATTGCTGTCAATTCCATCAAAGAATCTATAAAACTGTATAGTGAATTGCTTGGTGTTAAACCATCTGGAGAAGAAGTTTTAGAAGAAAGAGGATTGAAAGTAGCTTTTTTAGAAATGGGAGATACAAGAATAGAATTGTTAGAACCTTTGAACGAAAATTCTCAGGTTTCAAAGTTTTTGTCGAAAAAAGGTCCAGGCTTTCACCATATGGCTTATGAAGTAGAAAACGTTGAACAAAGCATTGAAAAAGCCAAAAATTTGGGGTTTAAACCACTTACTGATGAGGGACAACCTGGTGCCCATAACACGACAATAGTATTTTTACATCCAAAATCAGCCAATGGAATCCTCACAGAGTTAGTACAACACAATAAATAGGAGGTTTATATAATGTCTGATAAAAATTTTGATAATTTATTGGAAGATTTTCGTGAAAAAGATGAGTCTCTTAACTACGGTGGTGGAAAAGAGAAAATCGAAAAGCAACATGGAAAAGGTAAATTAACTGCAAGGGAAAGAATAGATCTTTTACTTGATGAAGGATCTTTTGAAGAGATAGATAAATTTGTAAAACACAGAAGTACTTATTTTGGATTGGATAAAAAATCTTTTCCATACGACGGTGTAGTTACTGGCTTTGGAACTATCAATGGCGAAAAAGTCGCTGTTTTCTCACAAGATTTTACAGTCCAAGGTGGTTCTTTGGGAGAAATGCACGCCAAAAAAATAATGAAAATCCAGGATTTGGCTATGAAATATGGAATACCTGTTATTGGAATAAACGATTCAGGTGGAGCAAGAATTCAAGAAGCTATAGATGCATTATATGGATATGGTGGTATTTTTTACAGAAATACTATCTCATCTGGTGTTATCCCTCAAATAACTGTTATAGCAGGGCCTTGTGCCGGGGGGGCGGTTTATTCACCTGCAATTACCGATTTTATAATTATGGTTGATAAAACATCCCAAATGTTCATCACAGGTCCTCAAGTTATAAAAGCTGTCACAGGAGAAAACGTAGATAAAGAAAAACTCGGAGGCGCTTTGGTTCATAATTCTAAGAGTGGTGTAGCTCATTTAATTGCAAAAGACGATGAACACGCTATGCAACTTTCAAGAAGGCTTATGTCTTATATCCCTCAAAATAACTTAGACCCAAAACCTGATGTTGATTTTGAAGAGTTCGATTTAAATGAAAGAATATACGATATTGTTTCTCCTAATCCTAAAAAATCTTATGATGTAAGAGAGGTTATAAATGAAATATTTGACAAAGAATCTTTCTTTGAAATACAACCTCACTTTGCTAAAAATATAGTTATTGGATTTTCCAGATTAGGTGGAAAGTCTGTAGGAATAGTTGCAAACCAACCGAATATTTTAGCTGGTTCTTTAGATATTAACGCATCTGATAAAGCTTCAAGATTTATTAGATTCTGTGATGCTTTTAATATACCTGTTATTACCTTTGTTGACACTCCAGGATTTCTACCAGGAGTAGGACAAGAACACGGAGGCATCATTAGACATGGAGCTAAATTGCTGTATGCATATTCAGAGGCAAGTGTTCCTAAAATTTCTGTTATTTTAAGAAAATCTTATGGTGGTGCTTATATAGCTATGTCATCACAACACCTTGGAGCAGATTTTGTTTTTGCCTGGCCTACTGCAGAAATCGCAGTAATGGGACCTGAGGGAGCTGCAAACATTATTTTTGCAAAAGATATTAAAAGCTCTGATAATCCCGAATTAAAAAGACAAGAAAAAATTGAAGAGTACAAAGACAGATTTGCTAATCCTTATGAAGCAGCAGCAAGAGGATATATAGAAGATATAATCGATCCTATAGAAACAAGAAGAAAATTAATGAACGCTTTAACAATGGCTGAAAACAAAGCAGAAGCAAAACCTGCTAAAAAGCATGGAAACATACCTTTATAATTGGAGGGTATTAGATGAATAATGTTGGTTTAATAACAATTAGCGGAATATTTACTGTTTTTACTGTTTTAATTATTTTAATGATTGTTTATTATCTATTTGGTTACTTTGCAAATAGAAACAGTAAAAATAAAGATCATATAAAAAATATTCCGACACCAAAAGAAACAAATAAAAATCCTGAACCAATTTCTAAATTAGAAAACCTTGAATCAAAAAATTCAGATGAAGAAATTGCAGCGATATCTGGAGCTATTTACTCTATTATAGATAGTTCAAAATACAAAATAAAGAGTATAAACAAAAGTAAAAATGTTAGAAAAGTGAATAATTCAAGATGGGGATCTGTTCCCCCAGTTAACACTTGGAGAACAAATAGATAACGGAGGGATATAAATTGTCTAGAATATTTAAAGTAAAGGTAAATGGGAAATCATATGATGTTGAAGTTGAAGAAGTTGAATCAAATTCTTCAAACAAGAAGCCTGATCAAGAATCAAAACCTGAGCCCAATCAAGAAGTCAAAAAAACTGTTCCTACACCTTCACCAGTAAGAAATGAAGAAACAAAAGAGCCTGCGCCAGCTCCATCTTCTGACGGAAGTGAAAAAGAAGTTTTAGCTCCGTTACCAGGTGTGGTAATAGATATTAAAGTTAGAGTTGGAGACAAAGTAAATCCAGGAGATAAGTTAATGGTAATAGAAGCAATGAAAATGGAAAATGAAATCCCTTCAGAATTTACAGGAGTAGTGGATAAAATACTTGTAAGTAAAGGCGATAACGTTGACGGAGATGAGCCGGTAATAATTTTAAAATAAAATAGAACGTTTGAAATTGGGAATAGAAATCTATTCCCAATTTTTTATATGTTATTATTATCTTGCTTTTTTACAAACAAACTTAAAATTAAGCCTAAAACAAAACTCCATACCGCAGCAAGCGTAATTTGCCAATCACTTGGAAGAGCAAAAGTTATCGTATGAGCAGGTATCCAGAACCATATCAAAGTTAATAGAGCTCCTTTTAATCCTTCCTTTGGAACTCTTATTTTAAATCGTAACAAGTTGTCTAAGAACCTATGCCCTATTACCAACCATGGACCAAACATGGCATTTGTAAATACTGATTTGAAAAACGCGTTGTAGAATTCCCCGTCAGGCAAGTACCCTATATTTGTGAGGTGTTCTACAAATCCGGTAAATCCAGAAAAAACAAATTTAATAGCAATTCCAAGTATTCCCCAAACAAAAATTGATCCAATTGTCTTTAATATCGAAATCTTTTTTTTCGATAAAATGTTAGCGGCTATCTCACCTAAAGTTCCCAAAATTGCAAACTGAACAAAAGCTGATAAAAATGGATTTTCAAAAAACATTTAATTACCCCTTTCTGTAACTATCTTTTTTAATTTTCCAATCTTCTCTTCTTCACCAAGAACTATTAAAACATCGCCATTGGTTACTTTAGTTTCAGCCCTTGGATTGAATATATTTTTATTTTCTTTTTTTTGAATTGATATAACTATAAGGTTGACCAAAGATGGTAAAGAAATTTCTTTTAAAGTTTTATTAACCATCCAAGATTTTTCTGGAATTTCAACTTCTTCTAATTGTAATTCTTTGTTTGCAGCTCTTGTTACAGTTTCAAGAAATGTAACAACATTTGGCTGGGTAGCCATATATGCAAGCCTATTTCCAGATATTTCAGATTCCACTAATATTCTATCTATTCCTGCATATTCTAATTTTTTAACAGATTCAGGTTCGTTTGCCTTTGCTATAACCTTTATGTCCTTGTTTATTGTTTTAGCAGTTAAAACTGCGAACAAGTTGTCCACATCAGAAGGTAGGGTTAATATTATTGTAGATGCCTTCTCCATTCCAGCTTTTATCATTACATTTTCATCTTTTATTTCTCCTTGGCAAAAAAGAATGTCTTCCCCAAGCTCTTGTTTTAGTTGTTCTAATCTTTCCATGTTTTTATCTATTACCACAAAATCCTTATGAGATTTTAGAAGATTCCTACAAACAAAAGCCCCTGTTTTACCAGCTCCAATTACTATAAAATGTTTATCCAGATTAGCTATTTTTTTCATTCTTTTTCTTACCCCCATAATATTTTTCATTTCCCCTTCAACAATGAAAGACGTTAGTTGTGATAAAGCATAAACTCCAACTGTAATGCCACTTAATATTATAAAAATAGTGAAGACTTTTGTTGACATACTAATCCCTTCTGGGATTGTATAACCAACTGTACTTAGAGTTACAATTGTAAAAAATAAAGATTCAGTAAATTCCCAATTTTCCAAAATCATGTACCCCGATGTCCCCACAACAAAAACTAAAAATATTATCAATATTGAGAAAATAAATCTTCTCAATTTTTGAATATAAATCTCCAATTTAATCATTCCTTATTATAATTTGTAGTCACTTATATTATAATATAAATACAATTAAAATGATAGATTTATTTTCTTTATTTATCTTTACATTAAAATATGTTATTTTTTGGTTAATATTATAAAACTCAACATATTTTTTGTTATAATTGTCAAGGTATATATCCCGCTCAGAAATGGGCTAATTCCAAGGGAGGAGGTGCAACAATGGCTAGAGAGAGATTCTACGAAACAATGATCGTTATCAAACCTACCCTTTCAGAAGAAGAAAGAACTAATTTAACTGAAAAGGTAAAAGGTTGGATAACAGATACTGTTGATGGAACTATCGAAGAAGAAAAAAGATGGGGTTTGAGAAAATTTGCTTACAGAACTCAAAAAGAAAACTTAAACGAAGGTGACTACACATATTTTGTGTATAAAGCTAACCCTGAAAAAATCAACACTTTAGACGAAAGATTCCATATTACACAAGATATAGTTAGACATCTAACTATAAGAAGAGAAGATTTAGACAAAAAAGCTAAATCAAAAGAATCAAATATAACTGTAGAAGAACCAGTATCCGAAGAAAATTCAGCGGAGTGATTATAAATGTCTATTGCGTATAACAAGATAATTCTTGTCGGAAGACTTACAAGAGATCCAGAAGTAAGGTCAACTGTTAGTGGTTCTAATGTTGCCAATTTTTCATTAGCCGTTGACAGACAATCTAAAAACAATAATGACGTTGATTTTATCAATATAGTTGCTTTTGGAAGACAAGCTGATTTTGCAAGTAACTATCTTTCTAAAGGAAAGCTTATTCTTGTTGAAGGACAATTAAGAATTAACAAATGGACTGATAGAAATGATGTGAAAAGAGAATCTGCTGAAGTTTGGGCTAATAGAATGACCTTTATGGAAACAAAAAAGGCTCAAATGGAGAGTCAATCTTATGACGATATGAACATTGAAGTTGAAGAAGGGTACTCAAACAATAATGATAAAAAGAAGAACGCTATTCAAGATATAGATGATGAATCGTTTTCAGACGAAATGCCTGGGTTCGATGAAGATCCATTTGGAGATATTGAGAGCGATTTAAGCTCTGACGATAATCCATTATAGGATGATGGAGGTGAAATTTAATGGCATATAGAAGAAAGAGAAGAAGAGTAAAAAAATGTAAATTATGTTCAATGAAAGTTAACTACATTGATTATAAAGACTTAAATTTATTATCTGATTATATAAACGAAAAAGGTAAAATATTACCAAAAAGAGTCACAGGGAACTGTTCAAAACATCAAAGATTATTAAGACAAGCTATTCATAGATCAAGACATGTAATGTTATTACCTTACACAACAGATCAATAATAATTTGCGGGAGGCTATTGCCTCCCGTTTGTATTAGTTTAACTCATATGGTAAAATATTTAGGGAGGTGTTGGAATGAAAGTTTTACTACTTAAAGATGTTAAAAATCTTGGAAATAAAAATGAGATTGTAGATGTTTCAGATGGGTACGCAAGAAACTATCTTTTGCCAAAAGGATTTGCAACAGAAGCAGGATCGGGAAAAATAAAACACATAAAAGACATGAAAAAGGTGGAAAAAAAGAAAAAGGAAAACCAAAGAAAAACTTCAGAAGATTTGTTGGAAAAATTACAATCTCACACCTATGAGATAAAAGCAAATGCTGGAGAAAATGGTAAACTTTTTGGAGCTATCACTTCAAAGGATTTAACAAAAAGAATAAAAGAAGTCGCAGGAATTGATTTTGATAAAAAATGGTTTAACGAAAAAATTAATATAAAAGAATTAGGGAAGCATATTATAAGGGTAAAACTGCCCCAAAATGTTAAAGGCGAAATAAAAATTAACGTTATTCCAATTAAATAAACGGTGGTTTTTAAACCACCGCATTTTTTTAGGAGTGAACAATTTTGGAATTTATCATAAAATCAAAGGCATTATATACCACTTGGATCTATTATAAACCTGATAGAATTTTGTTTGACTGTGGAGAAGGCATTAGTGCTAAATTGGGTAATAAGATTTATGGTATAGAAAAAATATTTCTTTCCCACTCTCATATTGATCATATTGCTGGACTTTGGGGACTAATTAATACAAGAAACAACGCAATGGGTTCAAGAGAAAAGGATTTAACAATATATTATCCAGAAAATTCTAGGCAAATTGAATCATATTTAAAGTTTATCTTAGACTCAAACAATCATTTAAGATATAAATTAGATATAATGCCTTTATCTCTTTTTGATAAAATTGGTTTAAAGAATGGTAGATTCATTGAACCGTTTAAGACTTTACATACCCCTGCCGAAAAATCTTATGGTTATAGAATAATAGAAAGAAGAAACAAATTAAAAGAAAAATACCAATCTTTTTCACAAAATGAAATAATAGATATTGTAAAAAAATATGGACGTGAAGAATTGAACGATTATTATGAAGCAAATATTTTGACTGTTTCTGGTGATTCACTGCCTATTTCACCAGAGATAGCAAATTCAGCTGAAACGTTAATACATGAATGTACTTTTTTTGTTGAAGAAGACAGAAAAATAAGAAATCACACTTCTTTAAATGAATTAAAAGAATTGATAAGAAAAAGTAATCCAAAAAGAGTTATAATTTATCATGTATCAAGTAGATATAATTCTTTAATTAGAATAAATGAGAGCTTACTTAGAGAAGAATTCCCTAATATTGATATAAGTATCATACACCCTGAAAAAACTCATAAATTATAATTTTTTAATCTTGGTTTATCAAAGGAGGGAGTATTATGCCACAATGGGCTTTTTGGATAATACTATCAGTAATATTTGGTTTCGTTGAAATAATATCACCAACATTTTTCTTTTTCTGGTTCGCAATAGGTGCCTTAGTATCAGGAGTAGTTTCTCTGTTTATAGAATCTTTTACATTGAACTTAGCTATTTTTATAATTGTTTCTTTATTATTGTGGATCTCAACAAGAAAAATTGTATCAAGATGGTATAAAAACTCTTCCCCAAACAAGCTTTATTTGGATACTCTTGAGGGTAGAGAAGGGGTTATTAGAGCCATTGATAATGAAGGTAAAATGATCGTAAATATTAAAGGAGATCAATGGAGAGCTTATAGTGAAGATGATTCTCAAGAACTCAATGTTGGAGATAAAATAAAAGTAACAAAAAAATCTGGAAATATAATCTATGTTAAAAAAATAGATAAGGGAGAATAATCATGTCAATGTATGTATTAATTATACTTGCTTTATTTTTGATTTTCATCGTTTCTGGTAGTTTGAAAATTGTAAGACCTTATGAAAAAGGTCTTGTAGAAAGACTTGGTAGATATCACAGAACTGTTGAATCTGGATTGAACTTTATAGTTCCTTTTGTTGAAAGAATTACAAAAATTGACATTAGGGAAACTGTTATAGACGTCCCACCTCAAGAAGTTATTACCAATGATAACGTTATAGTAACTGTAGATGCTGTAATATACTATGAAATTACAGATGTTTACAGAGTAATTTATAATGTTGGAGATTTCTCTTCAGCTGCAGTTAAATTAGCACAAACAAATCTAAGAAATGTAATTGGTGAGCTCGAACTTGACCAAACACTAACTTCGAGAGAAAGAATAAACACAAAATTAAGGGAAGTTTTGGATGATGCAACTGATAAATGGGGTGTAAAAGTAACAAGAGTTGAAATCAAAAAAATAGACCCACCAGATGATATTATGGATGCTATGAGTAGACAGATGAAAGCTGAAAGAATGAAAAGAGCAGCTATTTTAGAATCTGAAGGTTATAAACAATCAGAAATTAAAAAAGCTGAAGGTGACAAAACAGCTGCAATACTTAAAGCAGAAGGTCAAGCAGAATCTGTTAAGAGAGTAGCAGACGCGGAAAAATATAAACTTACTGAAGAAGCTGCTGGTAGAGCAAATGCGATTGAGAAAGTGTTCAAAGCAATTCATGAAGGTAATCCAACTCAAGATCTTATTACAATAAGATACCTTGATGCTTTAAAAGACATTTCTAATGGACAAGCAAGTAAGATTTTCTTGCCTTATGAAATATCAGGTGTTTTAGGTTCTGTTTCAGCTATGTTCGAAGCAACAAAAACTGATTTGCAAAATAAAAATGAAAACAAAGAAAATAAAAAATAATGGTGATTAAATGTTTTTATATTCTATTATTATAAATTTAATAGCTGCAATAATTGCGTATTTTATTATGAAATATGCTACTATTCAAAATCTCAAAATACCTAACATAGTTGAGTATTTTTCTATATATGGATTAACTAGTATATCTTTAATTTTAATCTACATCAAAGGATTTTATAATAATGCTTTACTTTTAGAGATGTTAATTACTTTCATTTATATTTTGTATTATTTAAGATCTATTGATTCGTCCAGGAAAAAATACCATGAGAGATTTAGATCTATGATATTATCTTTTGGATATACAAGAAGTAGTTATTTTGAATCTTTTTTATCAAAAAAGATAATAAACAAAATTCTTGAAAGTTTTTTTTATGGAGTTGGAATTCATTTTTTATTTAATGTTTTATTGATGGATTTTCATGATGAATTGAATATACTTACAATTATTATACCTACTATATTTTTCTTTATTTCTTCATTAATGAAAACTCTTAAGACAGGAAAATTATACAAAGTTGTAAAGTAGACTAAATATATCGGAGTTATAATACCTATGTAGGGTATTAAATAATTAAATAATGGAGGTTATATAATGGCTTTATTAGATGACAACACAAGAGAACAGGTAAAAGATTTACTTTCAAAAATGGAAAATAACGTAAAATTTGTTTTATTTCAGGGAGAAAATGAATATTCAAAAGTAACAGGTGAATTATTAAATGAATTGAAAGAAGTAGAACCTAAAATAGAATTAGAAATGTTGAATATTGACGACCCAAAAGCTGATGTTTATGACATTGAAAAAGATTTAACCCCAGCCATTGTTTTATTAGATAAAGATAATAATGACAACGGAATAAGGTTCTATGGAATCCCTTCTGGTCACGAATTTTCTACTTTATTACAAGACATACTTTCAGTATCGTCAGGAAACAGAGTAGACTTTTCTGAAGAAACACAAAATAAGATCAAAACAATTGATAAAAAAATGAGAATTAGAGTATTCATAACTCCAACATGTCCATACTGTCCAAAAGCTGTATTTTCTGGACATCAATCAGCTTTATTAAATGATAATATTATCGGAGAGATGATTGAAGCTAACGAGTTTGGTCCACTTTCTTCAGAACATGGTGTAAGCTCAGTTCCTCATACTGTTATTGAAATATTCAATGGCGATGAATGGGAAAAATCTGGTGAATTTATTGGGGCTTATCCAGAGCAACAATTCATCGATGAATTAATGAAAGCGGTAGGATAATAGATAACAACAATTGGTGGCCTTTTTAGGCCACTTTTTTAAAGGAGGACGTTAAATGTTTTTCGACATGGGTACTGCAAACAAAAAACAAGAGATAAAAGATAATTACGACATAGTTATCATTGGCGGTGGCCCGGCTGGTATTTCAGCTGGAATTTATGCCGTTCAAGGTGGGCTTAAACCTTTAATTATTGAAAAAACTGTTGAAGGCGGGCAAATGAACTTCACAGAATTAGTAGAAAATTATCCTGGGTTTAAATCAATTGAAGGCTCTGAAATTGCTGAAAAGTTTGGCGATCACGCAAAACACTATGGAGTTGATTTTCATTTTTCAACAGTAACGAAAATAGTAAATAATGAAGAAAATAAAATTGTTAAAACTGATGATGGAAAGGTTATAAATACAAAAGTTATTATTATAGCAACAGGGGCAAACCCTAAACCATTAGGAGCAGAAGGAGAAAAAGATTTCTTTGGAAAGGGAATTTCTTATTGTGCATCTTGTGATGGACATTTCTTTAAAGACCAAAAGGTTGCAGTAATTGGTGGAGGTAATACAGCTTTAGAAGAATCATTATATTTAGCAAAAATAGCCAAAGAAGTAGTGATAATACATAGAAGAGATAAACTTAGAGCAGATAAATTATATCAAGATAGAGCTATGGCATTAGACAATGTCACTTTTAAATTTGACTCAGAGGTCGTTGCTTTTAAAGGAGATAAAAAATTAAAAACTCTATCAATAAAAGATAAAAAAGAGAATAAAGTGTACGATGAAGATTTTGATGGGGCATTTGCTTTTATAGGCCATGTTCCAGCAACGGGATTTTTAGGTGATATGTTAAAAACTGATTCAAGGGGTTATATTGAAACTGACCAAAATATGGAAACTAATTTAAAAGGAATATACGCTGTCGGAGATGTTAGGAATACTATCTTAAGACAAGTTGTAACTGCTGTTGCAGATGGAGCTATTGCCGCTTCACACGCTGTAAGAGAATATTTTTAATAATATTAATATTTAAAGAGGCTTTGAGGCCTCTTTTTTATTTTTTCTATTCTTAATTAAAATGTATTTATTATGTAAATTGTAAATATGTTAATAGATATAAAATATAAATAATAAAAATATAAGGGGTGGTAATTTTGTTTAATGAAGCATTAACTTTTGATGATGTACTCTTACTGCCAAAGTATTCTGATATAGTTCCTAGCCAAGTAAATACAAGGACGAGATTGGTTAAAGACATATATTTAAACGTTCCTTTTTTATCTGCTGCAATGGATACAGTTACCGAAACAAGAATGGCAAAAGCTGTTGCAAGGGAAGGCGCTGCTGGTGTTATACACAAAAATATGCCTATTGAAGAACAAGCTTACAAAGTTTCAAAGGTAAAAAGAGCCGAAAATGGAGTTATCACGGATCCTATAACCATTTCTCCAGATACAAAAATAAAAGAAGCTGAGCAATTAATGAAAGAATACAAAATTGGAGGGTTACCCGTAGTTGATAAATACAATAAACTTTTAGGTATACTAACCAATAGAGATATAAGATTTGAAAGAAATTCTACTAAACAAGCTAAAGAATTGATGACAAACTATAGAAATCTTGTTGTTGCTGGACCTCAAATTGGATTAGAAAAAGCAAAAGAAATATTACACGAGAATAAAATAGAAAAGTTACCTATAGTAGACAAAAACAACAAAATCATAGGTTTGATAACTATAAAAGACGTAATGGCTGTAATAGAAAAACCTCTTGCTTCAAGAGATAAAAAAGGTCGTTTGATTGTTGGCGCTGCTATCGGTGTTTCTGACGGACTTGAAAGAGCTAAAAAATTAATAGAAAGTGGGGTGGATTTTTTAGTTCTTGATTCTGCACATGGACATTCCAGTAATATAATTAATCTTTTGAAAAAATTGAAAGATTATGATAAAAACACCCCTATAATAGTTGGAAATATAGCAACTAAAGAAGCTGCAATAGATTTAATAAACGTTGGAGCAGACGCTCTAAAAGTAGGTATTGGCCCTGGATCAATTTGTACAACAAGAATCGTTGCTGGAATAGGTGTACCACAGTTAACAGCTATAATGAATGTTAATTCTGTTGCTAAAGAAAATAATATACCAATAATAGCTGATGGAGGCATAAGATTTTCCGGCGATATAGTAAAAGCATTGGCCGCTGGAGCATCTACTGTTATGATGGGAAGTATTTTTGCTGGTACTGAGGAAGCCCCAGGAGAAACCATTATTTATAATGGTAGAAAATTTAAAACATACCGAGGGATGGGGTCTATAAGTGCAATGAAAAAAGGATCCAAAGACAGATATTTCCAAGATGATGTAGAAGAAGTAGATAAATTAGTGCCTGAAGGTGTCGAGGGTATGGTTGCTTTCAAGGGAGAAGTAGCTGACTTAATACACCAACTACTTGGTGGTGTAAAATCTGGTATGGGATACATAGGAGCAGGGAATTTAAATGAACTTTTAGAAAAAGCGGAATTTGTAAAAATTTCTCCTTCTGGGATGAAAGAAAGCCACGCACATGATATTAAAATTACTAAAGAATCACCTAATTATTTTTTATCTGGGAATTAAATTTAACCTATCTTGTTAATTTATTTCTTTTTATATTAAATTTTCTTGACATTTTTTAATTTTATATGTATAATTGTGTTAAAAGGGGGTGACTGTATGGAAAATATAGTTGAAGACCTAAACGAATTGATTGATATTAGACACATTATTGATGCATATGTGAGTTTTAAAGAAACAAAGTACAAAATACCATACAGCGAGATATTTCTAAACACCAATATAGAAAAATCTGTTAAAGACATTTTGGAAAAAGAAGAGGGCTTCTTTATAAAAAATTCTGAAATAGCAAAATACTATAAAAAATCAAAATATGAAACAATCGATGTTGGTGATTTGTTTTTGCTTATGGAAAAATTTGAACAACTTGGTTTCAAATTAGATTATCTATTTTCAAGAGATAATAATGAACTTTTTTTAAAAGCAATAAAAACTGATGACATCAATAAAAATACTAACGATTCTTTGGAGTGAATTTTTAATGACTATTAGCAGAAAATTCATTTTAAAGGGCAGGGTGCAAGGTGTTGGTTTCAGATTTTTTGCAACAAAAAACGCAAATGCTTTAGGAATAAAAGGTACAGTTAAAAATCTTACGAATGGGAATGTAGAAATTTTTGCGAAAGGTGAAGATTCAAAGATAGAACAATTCAAAGCTAAATTGATAAAGGGAAATTCTTTTTCAAGAGTAGAAGACATTGAAGAATACGATGTTTCAAATGATGAAATTAATAATGATGACTTCCACGTTAGATATTAAAAATAGTGCTGAAAAAATCAGCACTATTTTATATATTTCTATTGTTGTCCTTGAGGATCAGTGGAACTAACAGCTTGTCTTGTCCCAAGTTTTTCATCTAAAGCCAATAAAGCTTGTACATTGTCTCCAATTAATTCTAATTTATTTTTTATATCTCCTGTGGTTTTTTCTTCTTCTACTTGTTCAGTTACAAACCATTGTAAAAAGTTATCCATCGCATGATCATTTTCTTCAATTGAAAGATCAACTAATTTATTAATTGAATCAGTTACAAATTCTTCGTGTTCTAAAGCATCCTTATACACTTCAAAAGCATTTGACCAATCATGTTTTGGTTCATCAATGGGTAGAAGTTTTACTTTACCACCTCTATCTAAAATAAAATCGTACATCTTTCTTGCATGAAGCATTTCTTCTTGAACTTGTGCATCCATCCAATTGGCAAATCCTTCTAAATTTTTTGAAACAAAATATGCTGCCATTGATTGATAAAGATAAGCAGAATATAATTCCTTATTCAATTGTTTGTTTAATGCATCTATTAATTTTTCTTTCATAGCCATATATAAAACCTCCTTAAATTTGATTTCTATTTATTAAAATTATAGCACAACATTATTTCATTCATAAAAAACTTTTTTTAATTTTTTTGGGTTTAATCTAAAATTCGTCCCTTTACCTTGGTGAAAATGGTGTTTTTCAAGAAGGTGTACTGACAGATCTGTAAAAATAATTTCTTCATCATTAGAAATATTTTTTACTATCACATTTATCTTTCTAAAAATTCCGTCTTCAAAGGGGCATGCCAAAAAGCCCCTTGATTCATCAACTCTGACATCCCATTTTTCATCTACTTTTATTGATTCTCCAAGGCCTTTTCTTCCTTCGTTCATAACATAATGCATTTTTTCAACGAGGTCTGTATAATCTATACCCATAGATTCCATAATTTCTTCATCTTTTTCAATGATATCTACTAATTCTCTCTGATCATCTCCAAGAAATCCTTCTGAAGTAATTTCACCAGGCTGCATGTTATCTTTTGCTTTTTTTAGTTCAGGAGTCATTTTCATAATTATCCCTCCAAATTATGCAAACTTATCGTAATAAATTTTATCTTCTTTCATTTGGTTATCTTTCATCACATTTATACAAGCGTTCAGCATTCCAGGGCTACCACAAAGATATCCTTCTTTCTCTTTTTCATTATCAATTTGATTTTTAAGGTATTTATCCAAAACATCAGTTATTAGGCCTGTTTCTCCTTCCCATTTATCTTCTGGTTCAGGGTCTGATAATGCAGGGATAAAGTGAAGATTTTTCATTTTTTTCTCCATTTCTTCAAAATATTCAACATAGTAGAGATCTTTTTTTGAACGAGCCCCAAAAAAATACCAAATTTCTCTATCAAACATTTCTTTTTCATACATGTCTTCAATTATAGATTTTATAGGAGCCATACCAGAACCTCCTGCAACACAAACCATTGTAGCGTCTGTATCTCTTCTGTAAAAATCTCCAAAGGGACCAACTATGTTTAGATTCTGGCCTTCTTCTAAATGTTCATGAACATATGTTGTAGCAATTCCACCCGGTACCAATCTTATCAAAAATTCCAGATGGCTTTTATCTGACGGTACCGAAGATATAGAGTATGCTCTCTGAGTTTGTTCTTTTATTTTCCCGTATTTTGGAATTATCAATTGTGAATATTGCCCAGCTTTAAAATCAATTGATTCTGGTTCTAAAAGTTCGAGTCTAACTTCTTTTATATCGTGTGTCATATCTTTTATAGATTCAATTTTAGTTTTAAATTCTCTAACATTGAATAATTCTTCTGGTATTTCTATTTTTATATCTTCTTTCACTTTTATCTGACACGAAAGTCTTATTCCCTCTTTTTTTTCATTTTCTTCAAGCAATGGGGCTTCTGTTGGAAGTATTGGCCCAATATCAGAAAGCACTTTCACTTTACATGCACCGCAACTACCCCTACCTCCACAAGCTGAAGGTATAAATATTCCTTGTTCACTAAGTGTAGTTAAAAGAGGATTACCCCCATCGACTTTTATTTTTTTTGAACCTTCGTTTATATCTAATTCAACTTCTCCATAATTGTTTACTAAGGAGTCAACAACAGTTATAATAGCAGCCAATATTGCAGTAAGTATGGCAACTATTAATGGAGCTGCAAAATATCCCATATATTATCACCTCACTGAACTGCTAACATGCCTGAAAATCCCATAAAAGCAATTGCCATAAAACCAATTGTAATTAAAGTTATTCCAGGTCCTTTTAACCCTGCTGGAACTGGTGCTCTGTCTGTCTTTTTCCTTATAGCGGCAAGAGCCATTATTGCTAACCACCAACCAAGGCCTGAACCAAATCCAAATATTATTGATTGAATAAAATTATAGTCTCTTAATTGCATGAATAATGCAACACCAAGTATTGCACAATTAACTGTGATCAATGGTAGAAATATTCCCAATGCCATATATAAATTCATTGAAACTCTTTCTATTATCATTTCTAATACTTGCACAGTTGCAGCAATGACAATTATGAATACAATATATCTCAAATATTCTATTTCAAAAGGAACTAATATGTAATTATAAACCAACCAGTTAATAGCGGTTGTAATTGTCAAAACAAATGTAACGGCCATTCCTAAACCATTTGATGAATTGTAGTCTTTAGACACAGATATAAAAGAACACATTCCCAAAAAGTTAGCTAATAATATATTACTTGTGAATATAGAAGCAAAAAATAGTATAAAAGGACTAATATCAGGTGCCATTATTTAGCCTCCTTTTTTTCCATAATGCCTTTGAAAACCCAAATCAAAATAGCCAGCATGAAAAATGCGCTTGGTGGCATTACCATTATTGTCCATTTTATGAAACTTTCTGGTAAAACATTCATCCCAAAGATGGTTCCAAATCCTAAAAGTTCCCTTACAAAAGCTATAATCAATAAAACATACATGTAACCTGCTCCAGAAGTTATTCCATCCCAGAACGATATAACAGGTTTGTTTGATTGTGCAAAAGCTTCTGCTCTACCCATGATAATACAGTTAGTTATAATCAACCCAACATAAGGACCTAAAGCTCTACTTATTTCAGGGAGATAGGCCTTTAAAATTATGTCTACAATTATAACGTAAAAAGATATAATCAAAGTTTGAACGATCATTCTTACCTTCCTTGGAATCAAAGATTTTATAATGGATACTGTAAGGTTTGTGAAGCCCATTACCAATATAACTCCAATTGCCATTATTAGTGTATTTTCCAATTTGTTGGTAACAGCTAAAGTACTACATATTCCTAAAATCTGAACAAATATCGCATTATTTGTCCACAAATTATCTTTTAAAATTCCTCTTGCAGTATTATTAGCCATCATTCATCACTCCCAAGAAGATCCTTCAATTTTTTTATTGCATTGTTTATTATAGTTTTCATTGATTGAGACGTGTTAGTTGCACCAGTTATAGAGTCGAATTCTGAATTTTCATGATTATAATCTCCATCTCCACCAATGTTTATTGATATTCCATTTTCAGAGATTTTCTCATTTCTAAACTGATCCCTAAACCATTTTTCTTCTATTCTTCCACCTAATCCAGGTGTTTCATTATGAGAAATAATATCCAGCCCAATGACTCGTGTGACGTCCTCATTTACGGCTAATACTCCATTAACAGTTCCCCAAAGAGCATTACCGCTAAATCGGTATGCATATATTTTTTCATTTTCAACTGTAGTTGAATAGAGGGTTGTTTCTTTTATTTTTTCTTCGGTTAACCCTTCAAAAATGTCTAATGCTTCTTCATCCGTACCATAAACAATATCCATAGCGTTCAAAAAAGCCCTAACCTCAAAAAGTTTTTCATTAATTTCAACCCTTTCTTTCGTTACATCGTTAGCAAAAGCCAAAACAAAAACAAATACAAAACTCACTATGAAAGTAAATATTATTGTGTATAGTTTTCCTTGTTTATTCATGACTTCACCTTCTTTTTTAGATTAATTTGGTCTAAAAGAGAAGCGAAAGTGTTTCCCATTAAAATGCCAAAACTTGTCCCTTCTGGAAATAGAGAAAATGTTCTAACAAGAACAGTTGTAACCCCAATTATCATTCCATAAAACCACTGAGATGAAGATTTTTTTGGAGCCGAAACAGGATCTGTAGCCATAAAAACTGTTACAAAAATTAATGAGCCAGACATTAAAGCCTGAATAGGCGGTAATGCACTATCTACTCCTGCCCAATAAAGAGCACCAGTTAATACTGCTGCTGATAAGAACGTAGATAGTATGATTCTCCAACTCGCTGTTTTTGTCCATATTAAGTATATTGCAGCTAAAGCAATTAGCAATATCGAACTCTCACCAAAAGAACCGGCTCTTATTCCAAAAAACAAATCCATATTTGAAACCTGTTCTCCAGCCCTTAACAAAGATAAAGGTGTTGCAGAAGTTACTGCATCAACTCCAAAGTTTCCTGGTTTTATCCAACCAGATGCCATTACATTTGCAAATGTAATGTAAATAAAAATTCTGGCTGTAATTGCTGGATTAAAAATGTTTCTTCCAAATCCACCATAAACTTCTTTACCAAATAAAACACCAAATACAGTGCCTATTACAGCAATCCACCAAGGTGTAAGTGGAGGTAAAGATAACACTATTAAAAAACATGTTACTAAAACTGCTTCTGAGACTTTTTTATTTCTTCTTTTTTCCATGATCCATTCTGTGAAAATACCTGCCCCAAAGACAAAAGCAGATAACCATAAGAGCCTTATCCCATACAGATAAATTGCAAATAGATAAATTGGTATTAATGAGTAGATTACTCTTCTCATCATTATCTGTTTTTGAAACACTTTTTCACCCCCAAAAATTTTTTAATAAATATTTAATAATCCTCTCTATATTTTAACATAAAAACAGTAGTTTGACAATATTTTGACATTTACATTAGTTTGTTTATAAAACTATTTTAAGGTATAATTTTAATGTTTTAACTTATTTATAATTAGAAATTTATTTTGGAGGATGATAAAAATGGAAAAATTGATCGATAATTTTTTAAAATTTGTACAAATTGAAACCACATCTGATGATTATTCAAATTCTTTTCCAAGCACCAGTTCTCAAATAGCTTTTGCCAAAATATTGAAAAAGTATTTAGAAGAGATTGGTTTGGAAGATATAGATTTGGATAATAACGGATATTTGATGGCTACTTTACCTTCTAATAATCCAAATGCAACTGATGTAATAGGTTTTATATCCCACATGGACACTTCCCCAGATATGTCAGCAAAAAATGTTAATCCTAAAATTATCGATTACAAAGGCGGAGACATAGTTTTAAACGAAGAAAAAGATATTGTTTTAAAAGAAGTCGATTATCCAGAAATAAAAAATTATATTGGACAAAAACTGATAATTACTGATGGGCTTTCTCTTTTAGGAGCGGATGATAAAGCAGGTATTGTAGAAATTTTGTCTGCATTAGAATATTTTTTAGAAAATCCTGATGAAAAACATGGAAAGATAAGGATATGCTTCACTCCAGACGAAGAAATTGGGAAAGGTGCTGATAAATTTGATGTTGAAAAATTTGGTGCTGATTTTGCCTACACAATAGATGGAGGACCTATTGGCGAGTTCAGTATTGAAAATTTTAACGCAGCCACTGCAAAAATAGAAGTTTTTGGGAATAGCGTTCATCCTGGAACAGCGAAAGACAAGATGATCAACGCTATTTTAGTGGCAAATGAATTTATAAATATGTTTCCTGAATTTGAAAAACCTGAACACACTGAGAATTACGAAGGTTTTTATCATTTTGTTAATTTTGAAGGTAAAGCAGAACACAGTTCTTTAACTATGATTATTAGAGATCATGATCAAGATTTTTTTGAACATAGAAAAAAAGAGACTTTAAAACATGCGGACTTTATAAACAAAAAATATGGAGATGTTTTGAAGATAAACATTACAGATTCTTATTACAACATGAAAAATATAGTTCTTAAGAATAAAAATATTATAGATTTGGCTAAAAAAGCTTATGAAAAAAATGATGTTGAATTCAAACAAATCCCTATAAGAGGTGGCACAGACGGAGCTAGACTTTCTTATATGGGATTACCCTGCCCAAATATTTTTACTGGTGGACACAATTATCACGGAAAATTTGAATATATTCCTATTGATTCAATGAGAAAAGCAAGAGATATAATTATTGATATAATAAGAGGATAAATAAGAAAGCCTCGATTTTTAAAAATCGAGGCTTTCTTTTTTAATTTTTATTTTTGAAAAATTTTTTTATTTTTTTCTAATTTGTTTCCCCCCATTAGATCTTCCATGGCTTTTAAATAGTGCTCTTCTTTTATACCAGGAATTAGTTCATTTTTTGATATGTTTTTTAAAATAACTATATTTTGCATTCTTGCATCTTTTAGATCTTTATCAAATATCCTGTATAATTTAATGTTTCTTTTTTTTGCCTCATTTTCTATTTCTTCATGTGTTGTTTCTTTGTCTTTACCTAACCTTACAAAAACAGTTTGCCAAGAAGTATCATAATATATCAAGGAGCCACCATTTTTAGAAAAATTATTCATCCCTCTTAACGCTTCAGTTTTTTCCAATGATATTACGAGGTCAGCAGTTCCTTTTCTAATTAAAGAGGCATGTACTTTATCACCTATTCTCAAATGAGATTGAACTGTACCCCCTCTTTGAGCCAAACCATGAGTATCAACACCTTTTGCATTTAATCCGGCATAATCTGCTGAGCGAATTAATATTTCACTTAAAAGGCCTATCCCTTGGCCACCCACACCAATCATATATACGTTGAATACATCATTCATATTTTTATCCCCCTCAATTACATTTTTTCATATTTAATAGCGGTTACTGGACAAGTTTGGATACAAGATCCATCACCAATACATAAATCTGGATGAACGTGAATATCTCCATTTTCATCTTTTTGGAATGAAGGACATGCAAAGTCTTCAACACAAACATAGGAATGATCACAAATCTCTTGATCAATGTAAACTTTATTTCCTTTGAATGTACCCTTTTTTCTCTGTTCTCTTGTAAATTTCAACATACAAGGGTGCTTCGCAATAATCACGCTAAATCCTTTTTCTTTCGTTGCTTCTTTGACCATTTCATATAATTTTGTTTGAGAGTAAGCGTCAACTTCTTTGACGTTTTTAACTCCAAAGCCTTCAAGCATTTTTTTAATCTGTATTTTATCTGTTACTTCATTGAAGTTATGACCAGTACCAGGATGGTTTTGATGCCCAGTCATAGCTGTTGTTCCATTTTCCATAATAACAAGGGTAACATTATGGTTATTGAATACGGCGTTTACTATTCCTGGTAATCCAGCGTGGAATAGTGTTGAATCACCCAAAAAAGCAACAACTTTTCTTTCGTCGTTAAATAAAGACAATCCTGATGCTGTTCCCATAGAATGCCCCATCGATAAGAGAACTTGTCCCATTTCATATGGAGGCAAAAATCCGAGTGTATGACACCCAATATCTGCTACTGTAATATCCTCTTTATCTAAAGCTTTTTTGATTGCATAAAAAGCAGATCTATGACCACAACCTGGACAAAGTTGAGCTGGTCTTACTGAAACTGATGGTGCGTTTTCCTCATAATTCATTTCTGGAAGTATATCTGGCCATTCATTTCGAAGAACTTCATATACTTTTTCAGGTGTGTATTCTCCAATCCATTCTTCAAGATCTTTTTTACCTGTTATTTTTACTCTTATGTTGTTTTCATATGCAATTACTTTGACCTCTTTTTCTATTACATCATCCAACTCTTCAACTATTTTTACATGATCATGCGTTTTCAAAAAATCAATGATCTGTTTTTCATCGAGTGGATGAATTGCAGCTAATTTTAAAATATCAGGTTTGTAGTCAGCCTGTTCTAACACGTCAATTACTGACAAATAAGGGACACCCATCGTTATTATTCCTTTTTCTTTATTTCCGTTATCATATAATTTATTCAGTTTACTTAGTTTTGGTTTTACTTCTTTTATTTTTTTTAAGGCTTTTCTTTTCATTGGATGTACTTTTTCAGTAATAGGAACATAAGGCCCATTCTTTGGGTCAAATTTTGGGGTTTTATCGAAAGATTTTTCTTCAAATTTGTGAAAATTGACTTTTTCTTTTGCGTGACAAGTGTGAGTTGTCAATCTTAAAATTACAGGCATTCTCATTTCTTGTGAAATTTCAACAGCATCTAAGTACATTTCATATACTTCTTGCACATTAGATGGCTCTAAAACAGGCATATATGTCATTTTTGCATAATGTCTGTTGTCTTGTTCGTTTTGAGATGAATTGGCTCCTGGATCGTCTCCTATGACGACAACCATCCCTCCAATAAGTTCTAAAAGAGATAGTTGAACAAATGAATCTGCAGCTACGTTTAATCCAACACTTTTAAAAAATACTGTAGACAAGTGCCCATTAATAGAAGCTCCAAAAGCAAGTTCCAAGGCTACTTTCTCATTTGTTGAAAACTCGAAATAAAAAGGCCTGTCTTCACGCTTTATTGAACTAATTGCATTTGCAATTTCTGGAGTTGGCGAACCAGGATAAGCTGATACAACTCTTGTCCCTGCTTCAACCATTCCCCTTACTATAGCAGTGTCCCCAATTACGATCTCAGAAAAATCTTCATTTCTTAACAACATTTCTCCCATGGATTTCATAAGATCTCCCCTTTCTTAAGAATTGATGAAATATTTTAATTTTTCTTTAAATATGTATAAATTATATCATCATAAATTAAATAAACAAAGAGGATATCTATAAGATATCCTCTTTATGTTAAAATTGATATATTTCTTTTAAATCTTTATAATCATCATACCAATAAGCGTTTGGGTTTCTTTTATAAACAAAAAACTTTTTATAATTATCTTCATCGACTGCTCTATGGTATCTAAATATTATATTTTCTTTTGTCATTGAAGACACTTCTATTTTTCCAGTTTTATGTGACATCACAAATCTGGGCCGTTTCGCCAATCCAGAAATAGAAGCTATGGATTTTAAAAATATAGTAAATCCTTTTTCAACTGGAACAATAAACGGTTTATTACCTTTAACAGGTCTACCTTGAAAAACGTAATAAGGTGGTACTCCATAAAAACTTAGTTTTTTAAATAATTCTGATAAAACTTTTGAATTATCGTTAATCCCTTTTACCAAAGGAGTTTGATTGACTGCAATAGCTCCACTTTTTAAAACTTTATCAATCGCTTCGATTGAGGGTTTTTGGATTTCTTTTGGATGGTTAAAATGCATCATAAAATATATTCTTTTTTCTCTTGTAGAATTTTCTTCGATGAGATCTAACAATGATTCGTCCTCTATAATTCTATAAGGATTAAATGAAAATAATTTAGAACCAATTCTTATTATTTTAACATGATCTATTTCTCTAATTTTTGTTATTATATCTTTTAATTTTTTTGTTGATAAAAGAAGTGGGTCTCCTCCAGTTAACAAAACATTAGTTATCTCTTTATGGTCTTTTATATACTCAATTTCTTTTTCTACATTTCTTGAGACTTCTTCACCAGGGTTTATAAAAAGTCTTTTTCTAAAGCAAAATCTACAAAATCCCCCACAAACATCGTTTACTAATAACAAAGCGGTATCTCTGTACTTATGCTGAAATCCCCTTTGAACAGTATAATTCTTTTCAGATGATGAATCTAAACTCCCCCACTCTTCAAGCTCTCCCATCTGTGGAATGATAATTTTTCTAATTGGGTCTTCAGGATCTTCCCAATCAACAAGAGATAAATAATATTCATTTGAACGAAATTTATATTTTTGTGTTACTTCTTTTAAAGCAACTTTTTCTTCTTCGGAAAGTTTAGATACTTTATCAATATTTATCAAATATTCTGGATACATAATAAAAACCTCCTTAAACAGAAGTATATTACTTTCAATTATATTATAACATATTTGGTAATACCATAAAAAAAAAGGAGACTTCATTTCATTTTTAATCTCCTTTTTGCCCCATGTATTTGTTGATAATATTGTCTATTTCCATTTTTAACCTATTCAATAAAAAAGGATAAGCTAACAGAAAAACATAATAAGCTATATAACCAAATATTTTTAACAAAGCGTTATTAAGTATGAATTGAGGGATCAATTCAGTGAAAAATTCAAAAATTATATAGTAATTTAATATCGATAATATTAAAGCAATAATTGCATATACTAAAAATTTTTTTAGGTTTTTAAATAATATCAATGGCAACAAAAATAAAAAGAATATGGACAATGATTGAATTTGAAATCCAGAAATAAAAAGCAAAAACATGTAAGATACTGAAAAAATAAAACCGTACTTTTTATCTAAGTATAATATTGAAATTGGTGTTAATATTGGTATTATTGTTGGGGCTAATCTGATATACTGACTAGATAAATACAATAAATAGAATACTACAACAAAAATAGAAGTTTTAACTATATTGATTTGATATATTTTCATGATTAAAAGAAACTACAAATATCTCCACCAAGACATTCACACATAGTATCAGCACAAACAGCACCACCTAAACATTGCAAACATTGCCCACAATCATTACTTCTATAAGTGTAGTATCCAGATCTGAAATCCTCTACATCTTCTTTGAATTCTTCATCATTTTTATAATTTGAATACAAATTGCTTATTTTTCCCTTTTTTAAATCTTCCATCATCATTTTTTTCATATTTTTCACCCCCAACTATTAAATTGGTTATTTCTTTTCTATGATATGCTACAGAAAATGCCAAAAGTTTTTTCACCAAATGTTGATTAAAATCAGAAAATTCTTCGTAATTGTCTATAATAATCTTAGCACAAATATCAAAAGTTGTTAGAATTTTTTCTATTTCCTCTTTTTTTAAACCTCTTAAATCATCGACTTTATAAACTCTTCTTATAGCATTAAAATTGTTCCTCTTTTTGTCCTTTTTAAAATCATAAATACTATCTATCAAATATATTAAATATCCAATAGTATTAGCAAGTATATAATTCTCTTTTTCTGGAAAGTATAGATTTAATATTTTTTCTAATATCTTTTCTGAAGGTCTTGCTAATTCATCCATATCCTCTGAATACTTTTCTATTTCTGACTGTTCCTTTATCAGTTTAGAATAATCCAATATAAAATCATCATCATATTTTTCATTAATTTTACTTTCAATACCTTTTAAAAAATAATCTGCAATTTTGTGTCCTTCAAATTTATAATCAAGAAGCTTTCCATAAACTATCAAAAGATTCAAGTCACTATATTTGTCCATAAAAGAATCGTCTTTTGGTTTATACCTTTTTTGAAATCTCATCAGTGGACATCTAAATTCCTCTACATTCTTTGCTTCATTTTGCATCATTGCAAATAAAACAACTTCTTTTATTATAGTTGGCCTATAAATATTCCCATAGTTTTTCTTCAAGTTGTGGCAAATTCCACAGTAATAGTTCAAATACGTTTTTCTCTCTTCATCACTTGGGTGAAAGTATAACGATATATATCCATACATTTATCTTACCTCTATACTATTTTGAGTTGTTATAATCTTGCCTTGAACCTCAACAAAAAAGTTTATAAAATACCTCCCTTTTTTGTTTAGCTCTATCTCTTTTACATTCTCAAGATCAAATATCTCAGTAGAACCGTATTCTGAGATATATATCCTTGTTGATTCATCATTTCTATAATTGTATAATTCTTCTCCGTTGTATTGAATCCTTATTCCATATGAATTCATAATAAGACTTTGAGGATTTTTTACTTTGTTATCCAAATAAGCTTTATAATACAATTTTTGACCCTGTTCAAAAGTTTGTAGTGTAAAATCGTTAATAGCTATATTTTCTGGGTTTGAATTAATTTGATTAGCTATATTTAAAGTAGTTATTATCTTTTTATCCATACTCTCTATATCAAACATTACTCTATAAATACCACTTTCAAATAGCCTATTAGAAGTTATTTCAAATTGAGATGACTCTAATGGCTGCAATTCTAAAGAACCAAAGTTTATCTGGCGTTCGTATATATTTTCTCCATCTTTTGAGTAAATAAGCTTACCAAAAACTTCTTTATTGTACATCTCTTTTGAATTATTTTGAAAAGTAACTACAAACTTTGGAGTTTCACTTTCTAAATAGAAGTTCCTATCTGAATAAAAGTTTAGTTTAAAATCCTGATTGTAATTGAAATCCCTGTTTAGATTTACTTTTTGTCCATTAAACTCAAAGCTTGTGTTTATTATGTATTTTCCTGATTCTAACTCTGATATCTCTGTCTCTTTTTCAAGATCAAAGATTAATCTCGTTTGATATGGGCTTAAGATTGTAGTTACAGTTTCATTATGTTCAAAATCGAATATAGTTTCGTTATTTTCTGATTTAATTATTTCATAATAGAAATTGTCTATTTTTATCGTTTTATCATTATTTGTCGTATTTTGAACATTTACATTTGAAGTTATTTTTTCTGGATATAAAAACTGATCTTCGGTCACCAAGTTAAAACTTATACCATCTATAACTATGTTGTATGAAAGGTTAAATCTCGATAATCTTGGACCAAAAAATGTGAAAATCAGAGCCATAATAGCTATAAATATTATTAAATAAGATGTATATTTTCTGATTGTTTTGTACCTATCTTTTTTATTTTCTCTCTTTTCTTGATCGTACTCTTCCCATTCTTTAGGACTTTTTGAATAATATTTCATGTTATCATCCTTTATATGAGCCTATTGTTTCTTGATATGACTCATAACTTATTTGATGTTTTTCTAATAATTTTATTAGTTGATCTTTAAAAGAATAATAGATACCGTCAGGCAATTTTTTATAATCTTTAAAAATTCCATCAGAAATTCTTAAGTATTCAAATACAGTCACATAACCATCTTGCCCTGTTTGATAGCAATTTTCACAACCACTACCTGAGCACTGTTGACAGATTTTAGGTATCAATCTTTGATTTATTATAAGATCACAATTACTCAATATTTGTTCTTCGTTTATTCCAAGGCCTTTTAGCCTACTTAGAGCTTTAAAAACATTTTGAGAATGGAGAGACGCAACCAAAGAATGCCCAGTAACTGCTGATTCGAAAAGCAATTTAGCAAATGATTTTTCGCGTACTTCACCTATTTGAATGATCTCTGGATCCTGTCTTAATATGTATTTTAATACATCAACTTTATCTTCTTCTTCAACGTTTATTTGAATAATATTTTCGTTTATGTATTCTACGGGGCTTTCTATTGAGTGAACTTTAAAATCATCTTTAATCTTGTTTATAATATAAGCCATTGTAGTAGATTTTCCAGCCCCTGTAGGCCCTGAAAATATTGTTACTTTTGATTTGCTCTTTATTGAATTCAATATTTTCTCTTCTAAATTCTCAGGTATTTTAACCTCAACTTCTTTAATATTTTGTAGTCTTCTAATAACTAAAGAAATACCGTTTACGGATTTCATAAATGAAACTCTGAAGTTTAATCCGTTATGCTCAAAGCTACCATCTGTGTTTTTGGTATCGTTTATGATATCTTTCCCGGTTTGTAATAGAATTAAGTTGAGTAATTCGTCATAATTTTCTTTGGTTATAGTCTTAAAGTTCAACAATTTTCCAGAGTATCTTATTTTTACTCTTACATTCTCTTTCAATGGTTCAAAATGGTAATCTGTTATTCTTCTATCGGAAAAGTTAAAACCTAATTGATCTATTCCACCCTTAAAATCATAAGTGTCTAATTCTTCATATAAACTATAAAAATCGTTATTCATAATCACTGTTTTCATTTAGATATTTGTTTAATTTTGTTATTTCATCAGCAACAATTGTTTTTCCAAATTGTCTGTAAAGAGCTGGTTGCTCGTATAAATCTAAATAATTATCTTCTCCTGGTAATTTGTCATAACCTGATGCTACAACAGTAACTTTTATTACTTCAGGGGGAAGTTCAACAGTCGATATTCCCATTTTCAATTTGGCATCATCAATGGCATAAGATCTCAAAATTTCGTTAATTATTCTAACATCTTCTGTTGTTGGGTTTTTACCAGCAATATTAACCAATGCAGCGGTTGCATTTCTTACTTGGTCTTCTAATAATTTAGAATTTAAAGCATTTTTTATAGCTTCTTCTGATCTTCTTTCACCTTTTGCAACACCTATACCAAGCATAGCAGAACCTTTAATTTTCAATACCGATGCCACATCAGCAAAGTCAAGATTTATCATTCCTGGTTTAGTAATGAGGTCAGATATACCGGTTATAGCTTGATATAAAATATCATCAGCTTTTTCAAAAGCTTTATCTATAGGGATATTTTCACCATTGTCTATTAATTTGTCATTGGATATTTTTATCAAACTGTCAACTGACCTTTTCAAATTTTGAAGCCCGTCAAGAGCCAATCTTTCTTTTGTCGACCCTTCAAAATGAAATGGCATGGTAACAATAGCAACTGTTAGTATATCCATCTGTGTGGCAAGTTCGGCAATAATGGGCGAAGCTCCTGTTCCTGTTCCTCCACCTAATCCAGCTGTAATAAAAAGCAAATCAGTTTCTTGAAGCCATTCCTTTATTTCTTCTTTACTTTCAATTGCAGATTCCCTCCCTTTTGCAGGGTCTCCTCCAGCTCCAAGCCCTCTGGTTAGTTCTTTTCCAAGTTGTAATTTATTTTCTGCATCCAAATTTTCAAGAACCTGAACGTCTGTATTGGCTGCAATAAGTTCTACATCGTCAACACCTTTTTTAATCATTCTTTGGATTGCATTGTTTCCAGCTCCGCCAACACCGATTACTTTTATTTTATAATTGGATTTTTTACTAAATAAAGGTCCTTTTTTTTGTATTTCATCCATCTCAAAAGGCATCATCTTCACCACCTGTTAGCTTATCAATTAAATTTTTGAAAAAGCCTTTTTGCTTGTTTTTTTCTTTTCTATTTTTTTCATTATTTTTTTGTTTTGATGATTGTTTTGACGAAATTTCAACTGCTTGTCTTTCATTTTTGTCAATTCTATATCTTTCTAAAATACCAAACACCGGTATGAATTCAGAATTTGCCTTTAATTCTGGATTAACTTCAAAATGGCTATTGTTTGTTAAAACACCTTTTCTGAAATTGTCCCCCATTAGTTCTTTTATAGTTTGTTCTATATTTTTAATTTCAGCTCCCCCGCCAGTGAATACTATTCCGCCTTGCCATGTCCCTACTTCTAAAGTTTTTTCATAGCTTATTTTAGATAGTTCTCCATTCAATCTTGATATTATCTCTCTAACTCTTGCAAAAATAATTTTATTCAACAAGTTTTGAGATATATAAGAATCGCCTCTTCCTGAAATGGATTCAAAATCAACTTTTTTTATTGTTTTGGTATCTATTAAACACACTCCTTCCTCAATCAATAGTCTGTGTGCTTCTTCTTCAGATGTTTTAAGAACATTTGAGATGTCTTTTAAAACATATTTAATTCCATAAGGGAAAGCATAATATAGTTTTGGAATTCCATCTTTAAATATAATTATTCTACACATATGGTATCCAAAATCTATAACTGTAACTCCAATATCTCTATCATTTGCAGTAGTTACAGCATAAGCAGAAGATAGAGTCGTGTCATAAAATGGTATTTCAGACTCATCAACAATGTTTTTAAATACGTTAACTAATAAAGCAAATGAATTTTCGGTTACCCAAACAACGTTTAAAGCAGTAGACAAAGACCTTTGGGCAAAGAAAGAAATAGGATTTCTAACACTTTTATCGTCAATTATAAACTTCATAAAATTGGAATCTAAAATAAGTTTACTGTCATCTTCATATTTGCTAATTATGTTGTTTTTTATTTTCTTCAAATCTGATTCTTTTATTTCAGTTTTTTGATTGTATTCAACTGTAAAATTCTCTTGTGTAATGTATAACGAATTCGTTGAATAACCAACGACTATATCTATTCCTTTTACTTTTTTTGGAAGGCCTTGTTGTAGTCTATTAATTATCTTCTGAATTGTTTTTCTTATAGTTTCAACGTCTTGTATTTCTCCATTTATTATTCCGTCTGTTTTTATTTTTTCATATGCTAACGGAGTGTATTTATCAAATTCTTCTTCAAATAACACCCCTTTAGTAAAATAACTTCCTATATCAAGTCCAATAATATAGTTCTTAGGCATTATACCCCCCCTATTTAGTCTTCTTTTATCAAAACTTCATTTATTAATAGATAGTTCCCTGATTCTATATTACTCAAATCAAAATTTGCTTTGAAAAATTCTGTCAATTCTTCTTTTTTATAGTATTTTATTCTAACTTTATTATAACAAATAATTTCATTTTTGAGAAAATCAATTTTAATAATATTATTTTTCCCTTCTATATTTCGAACAATTTTAATTTCATTATTTATATCATCTGAAAAATTTATGATTGGAATATTGGGAATTTTGATGTCATCTACGAAAACTACCCTACCAAAAAAGTCATGATAAAAAAACCTATTTTTATACTCAGTTATATAATAGGGATTTGCTCTTTCACTTTCTGTAGTATATAAATTATTCCCCCTATTTTTCAGGGGGAATAAGATTAGTATCACACTTGTAATGAACAAAAGTAAAAAAACAATTTTAGCCATAAAATATGACAATTTCATTAAATATCTAATTCCTTTACTTTATATGCATTATCTTCTATAAAAGTTCTTCTTAACGATGGATCATCACCCATCAAAATATTAATAGTTTCATCGGCCATTTCAAGATCTTCTATTTTAACTCTAAGAAGTTTCCTGTTATCCACATCCATGGTTGTTTCCCAAAGTTGTTCTGGATTCATTTCTCCTAAACCTTTATATCTTTGCAATTTCCATTTTTTATCTTTGTATTTTTCTTTGATCACTTCTAACTCATCTTCTGAAAATAAATAAATTTGTTTTCTATCAACTTCAATTCTATAAAGTGGAGGAACTGCTATATATACATTCCCATTTTCTATTAATTTTCTCATATACTTATAAAAGAGAGTGAGTAATAAAGTTCTAATATGAGCACCATCAACATCGGCATCTGTCATGATGATAATCTTACCATATCTTAGCTTGGAAATATCAAACTCATCACCAATGCTTGTTCCAAGAGCTGTAGTAATGTTGACAATGGTGTCATTTTTCAAAAGTCTTAAAAGATCTTTTTTCTCAGCATTAACTATTTTACCCCTTAGTGGCAATATAGCTTGGAAGTATCTATCTCTTGCTTGTTTAGCATTACCTCCAGCAGAATCTCCTTCGACTATAAATATTTCTGATTCTGAAAGGTCTTTAGAAATACAGTCGGCTAATTTACCTGGAAGAGTTGAGTTTTCAAAAATTGATTTTCTTTTAACACTATCTCTTGCTCTCTTAGCTGCTAATCTTCTTTTTGTAGCGATTTTAATTCTTTCAAATATCTGTTTTGATTCTTTTGGGTGTGAATCAAAATATATTGTTAGATATTCATTTACTATTTGATTGACTGCTTCTCTTGCAGCTTTTGAACCCAATTTACCTTTAGTTTGACCTTCAAAAATGGGTTCCGCCATTTTTAAATGCAAAATAGCTACTAGCCCTTCTCTAACATCATCGCCAGTGAAGTTTTCGTCTTTTTCTTTCAAAACTCCATATTTTCTCGCATAATCATTACATAATCTGGTTAAAGCAGATTTAAATCCAGATTCATGTTCCCCACCATCAATGGTTCTAATATTGTTGACAAATGAAATTATACTCGTTTCATCTGAATTTGTATAAACCATTTCAAGATCTAGTTGCATATCTGGTTCGCCTTTTTTTACTTGATATGCACCACTTATACCGATAGATTCTGAAATTGCATTTTTCTTCTTCTTTTTTAAATTGAATTCTAAAAACTCTTTTAAACCCCCAGAAAAATGAAAAGTGAGATGTTTTTCTTTCTTTTTATCTTCAAATTCTATAGTTAGCTCGGGATTTAGAAAGGCTATTTCTCTTAATCTTGTTTCAATTGAGTGTGCGTCAACTGCTATTTCTCTGTCTTCAAAAATATCTGCATCAGGTTTAAATTTAATATACGTACCTTTTTTATCTGTATCTCCGATAACTTTTACCGGTTCTTCAGGCACTCCTTTTAAATATTTTTGATAGTATATTTTCCCATTTTGAAATACTTTTACAATCATATATTCGGATAAAGCGTTAACCACTGAAGCACCAACACCATGCAATCCTCCAGAAACTTTATAAGCTTTTTTATCGAATTTACCACCTGCGTGTAAAACCGTCATAACTACCTCTAAAGTAGATCTTTTTTCTGTAGGATGCATATCTACAGGAATACCCCTACCATCATCTGTTACTTCTACACTATCGTCAGTATTTAACACTACTTTTAGATTTTTAGCATAACCGTTAATATGCTCATCAATACCATTATCTATAATTTCATACACCATATGGTTCAGCCCAGCTTGAGAAGTAGAACCTATATACATTCCTGGTCTCATTCTAACAGGCTCTAACCCTTTTAAAACCTTAATTTGTTCACCTGAATATTCATCGTTTAGCATCGTTACACCTCCGAATTACCTTGATTTCATTTACTATATCTTGACTTAATTTTTTGTTGATATTTTCAATGATTTCGTTAGAATTAAAAACTATTTCTTGCATAACAACGTTGTTCTTACAAGAAATAATTAATAATTTATCTCTACTGAAATAATCTTTTATTTCAGTATCTTCTTTTAAATTTTCATCTGCAATTTCTTCCCAGATTTTTTTTATCTCATTTATCGAATATGACTTTTTTATTATGGGATTTTTTTTTGAAAGTCTTTTCAAAAAATCTCCCATTTTTTCTTCCAAGTCAAACACCTTCCCAATTTGTTTGATCTTCTAATATATATTCTTTCCAATTATCCATAAGAGTTTCTGTTACTAATCCTGGAACAGCAAAAGTGAAATCTGGGAATATTCTTCTAACAGGCACAACCCCCATTGTTGTATGTGTCAAAAAGATTTCATCCGCTGAAAGAAGTTCCCATGCTTCAACATTTTGTTTTTCCTCAACTTCCATGCTTAAACTTTTTGCAAGTCCTATTATATTACTCCTTGTTATTCCAGGCAATACCCCTGAAGAAATATGGGGAGTTATTAATACATTTGAATTTACATAAAAAATATTTGAATATGTACACTCTGTAACATATCCATACTCGTTTAGAATTATAGATTCATAAAAATAATCATACTTATTGTGAATATACTTCATAAAACCGTTTAGCGGAGATTTTACGTAATAGGGTATTACAGGAGAGAAAGGTTTTCTTTCTCTTGCTATATTAACAACAACTCCATCCTCAAAGACTTCATTTTTATGTTCTAATTTCTCTACAAAACAATATACAGTCTTTTTTAAAGAAGTTTGTGGGGTTACGTATATTCTAAATCTATATTCTGGATAATTATGAACCTTAATTGCTTGGTTGATTATTTCCAGTAAATCACCAAATTCTGGAATTTCAAAGTTCATAAAATCTGCTGATCTTTTCAATCTTTTATAGTGTTTTTTCATAGCAAATGGAACTTTTGAATAAGTTCTGATAACTTCATAAACTGAAATTCCACTCATAAAAGCTTGGTCATCGGCATTTATAAGAGGGTATTCTATCCATTCTTTTCCATTAAAAAACATCTGATGCCACCCCTTCAGTATTTATTTGCTTTATTATAACTTCTTTAAAATTATTCTCTTCATTGTTTTGACCGTTAATTTTATGGCTAATGTAATACTCATCGTAACCTTTGTTATTATTCTCTATTAGAACTTTAACTTTTTTGCCTATCATATTTAAAATATAATCTTTTGATGAATATTTTGAGGCTTCAAATAGAATTTTGTTTCTCTCTTTCTTTATATTCCCTGGAATTTGATTTTCAAGTCTCTTTGCTTTTGTATTAGGCCTTGCAGAAAATCTGAACCCATGTATTTTTTGTAATTTATTTTTTTTCACAAAGTTAATCAATTCCTGGAAGTCTTCTTCAGTTTCTCCAGGAAATCCAACTATTATATCTGCTGTTATAGAAAAATTTTCATTATATTTTCTTAAATTTTTAAAGGCATTGTTTATATCTTTTTTTCTATATTTTCTTCCCATATTTTCTAAAACATCATTAGAAACATGTTGAAGAGAAAGATGTACATGATTTTCAAAAATATCCGATTCGTTAACTATTTTAGCAAACTGTTCATCTATCATATCTGGATATAAAGAGCTTATCCTTATTCTGATATTTTTAGTTCCAAATTTTTTTTCGATATCTTTTAAAAGACATTTAAAATTATAATCAGTTCTATATCCATAATACCCTAAATTAATTCCTGTTAAAACTATTTCTTTTATCCCTTGATCTATAAAATCTGATATTTTATCGAATATAATTTCTTTATCTAAGCTTCTAATCTTTGTACCTCTTGAAAATATTATTCTACAATAAGTGCATGCGTTATAGCAACCTTCCTCTATTGGAAGAAATACTCTTGTTCTATTTCCCATCGGAAAATTAGGAATTTCTATTTTGTCTTGTTTCCTTAGCCAATAGGCTTTATCTACAAAAATTCCTTCTTTTTCAATGTTCTGATCAATATATTTTTTTTCTAAGTTTCCCAATACCAGATCTGCCCCAATTTCTTTTAGCTTTTCTGCATCTGTATGAGAGTAGCATCCAGTAGCAATTATTTTTATATTTGAATTTTTCCTTTTTATTCTTCTGATTGTTTGTCTAATTTTTCTTTCTGCTTCTGCAGTTACGGTGCAAGTATTTAGTACGTATATGTCACTTCTTCCATCTTTTTCTTCAAATGTTATATTATAGTTAGAATTCAACTTTTCAGCCATTTTTTCTGTTTCAGACTGATTTAGTTTACAACCATAAGTTATAAAAGATATTTTTTTATTCATTTTCTTGTATTAATTCACCTCTTGCAGCTTGGCTCAGTAGCCCTATTCTTCTGATAATTCCAACCAATCTATTTTGATCATCAACAACGGGGATAATTTTTAATTTGTTCTTTATAATAACATCTGCAACGTGCAAAACAGTGTCATCGACATTTACTTTAAAAGGTTTATCCACCATAAAATCAGATACTGGTTTGTAAAGAATTTTGTTCAATCCAGTAAAAAATTGATGTGAATCAGGTATAAAAGCACTACTCTCCATTAAACTTAGATAACCAGGGAGGGATGCACTTATAATTCCACTTTCACTAAGGTATCCTACTAATTTAAAATTATCATCTACAACAGGCAAGGCTGATAAACCATGTCTTTTACATATTATAATAAATCTATCTATTGATTCATCTTTCATGATTGCTGTTAAATCTCTTTGCATGATATCTAACGCAGTCATTAATCATCCCTCCTTATCTTATTTTTTCTACTTTAAATTTTGATTTGCACATTTCTATTTCTTCTTCAGCCCCTAAAATCTTTCCTATATAATTTGTTGAAGAAATAGCTGCCGCCATACCAAATTTTGCGGCTTCTAAATAGTCATACCCCTTTTTTATAAGATATGTAACTATTCCAGACATAAAAGCATCCCCGGCACCAAATAAATGCGATCTTTCAATTTCTTTTGTAGCGGTGAATAACCAAGTCCCATCTTTTGTAAAAACCATATCTCCAAAAACATGATAGCTCATTATAACTAACCTTGCCCCGTAATCTATTATTTTCTCTCCTACTTCCAGATAGTCTTCAATAGTCTCTAAATTTTTCCCAAGTATTCTTGTGCTTTTTCTCAAGTCGGGTTTTACTACCATAGGACAATTATTTCTAATAGTCTCTTCAAAATGTGGGCCATTAGCTTCCATGTATGTTGTTTTCCCTTGCTTCTTGGCATAACTTATTAAATCAGAATAAATTGTAATTGGTAACCCGGGCGGAATACTACCTGATACCAATACATGATCAACTAAAGAGATAACAGATTTATATCTTTTCATGAAATGAGCTAAATCATTTTCATTTATAAAAGGTCCCATTGAATTTATCTCAGTAATTGTATTTTTTAAAGGATCTATGATTTCTATATTCTCTCTTGTTTCTTCTGTACAATATATAAAATTTGTAGTTATATTTTTTACTATAGAAAGTTTTGATTGAATTACGTTACCTATAAAACCTCCAAGAAATCCCATATTTATAGAAGAAACTCCGAGGTCAGAAATCATTAAAGATACGTTTATACCTTTACCTCCTGCTTCCATATCTGAATTTGAGGGATTATTTATTCTAAAAAGATTTCCACTATCAAAATTTTCTATAACAAATTCTCTATCTAACGATGGATTGAGTGTTAATGCTAGCAGATCGTATTCCAATTTAAAAACCTCCTTATTTTTGCTTCTTTAAATTATATCATATGAATATTAACAATAATATAATATATAAAAAAAAGCCGCATAAGCGGCTTTATAATTTAAAAATTATTTTTTATCTAAGGCTAATTTTTCTTCGTCTTTTTCATATTTTTTCATTCTTGTTTCATAGTTATAAACGCCTCTTTTTGATGGCCATTTTTCTGAATAACCTTCTTCGTACCACAATTTATCAGCGTAGACTTTCCATTCTGCAGCCAATTCATCTAATTCAGGGCCTAATTCATTAACAACTCTTTCAGAACCTGGATGTTGTGGAATAGCGTTGAATTTCTTTACCATAGATCTGAATACTTTAGGATTGTCTATAATAGGGCATGGTCTAAACAAGTTATCTGAATATGGAATAGTTCTTTTATATGCTTCAAAGAATGGAGATTTTAAAATTTCTAAAATTGATTTTTCTCTTATATTGTCAACTGCGAACTGTTGGAAAACACATGGTTCAGCGTATCCTTTTGCATTAATGTGTAGGTATTTAGAACCTGCTGCTAAACAACCATTAGTTAAGAACCCATGATTCCAGAAATCGGCTACAAAAGAGAATTTGCCTCCAAGTCTTAGTTCTTCAGTTTTCCTAAACCTTTCTAATCTTTGTTCTGGAGTTGGAACTAATTCTAATGAAGCGTCCGCTCCAACTGGCATAAACTGGAATACCCAAGCAAAAGCAACACCATGATCTTTTAAATACTCCCAGAAAGAATCGTCCATTATCATTTCGTGATTTTTTCTTGTTGCAGTTATTGAAGAACCAAAGATAACTCCATGTTTGTTTAGTAATTCCCAAGCATGTTTTATTTTTTCAAATACACCTTTACCTCTTCTCCAATCGGTCATTTCTTCATAACCTTCAACTGATATAGCAAGTGTTGCATTTCCCAATTCAGCCAATCTCTTAGCATTTTCATCATTTATTAAAGTTGCATTTGTGTAGATCATGAAATAAGAATCGTTAAACTCTTCTAACACTTCGAAAAGGTGAGGGTAAACAAAAGGTTCTCCACCAGTTATAACAAAGAAGTATATTCCCAAATCATTGAACTGCTTTATTGTACTTCTTATTTCTTCTTTTGATAATTGATATTTGTGGCCGTACAATGCGGCATAACAACCAACACACCTTAAATTACAAGCATATGTAGGAGATATAATTGCCAATTTTGGTAAAACAAGTTTATGTTCGTGCATTTTTTCTTGCCTAACTTTTTCACCAACTGCAAATTCGTTAATTATTAAATTGTTAATAACTTTTTCGACTACTTTTGGATTAGCTCTTTGGAAGAGTTCAGACCAATTCTTTATCATTGGATCTCCTCTGTCTGCACCTTCAGCTAAATGCCTTAAACCGCTTTTTGCAGGTTCTTTAGCAAATTTAGAAAGAGTCCAAAATAATTTACCTAATTGCTCTACATCTGCTTTTCTAACTACATTGGCAACAAGTTTTGATGATTGTTTCATCATCATAGTTTTCATAGAATCTAAAATATTCATTATTTACACCTCCACAAAAAATTTATTCACATAATTTTAGAATAATATCTTTTAATTCTTTAGTTAATGTTTCTTTGTCAAAATCAACACCAAAAACTTTATACAATTGCAGTCCCACCAACATTGATTGAATCATCAAAGCCTTATTTTTTGAATCAAATAAATCTTCAAATTTATCCAAAACTACTGTAAAATATTTTGTAAATGTACTTTTTAAAGATGAAAAATTCTTTTTGTTATTTACAGAACCAAGAATTATCTCAAATGTTCTAAGTATTTCTTCTTTTGTCAACGAAGTAAATATTTTTGAATAAATTTCTGAATAAAATTCGGCTTTTTTTTCTATGGCTTGATTCTCATCAACTTCAATATCATCAATTCTATAGGTAAATTTATTAATTAATCTAATAAATGCCGATACAATTAAATTATCTTTATTAGAATAGTAATTATATAAAGTTCCTTTAGAATAATCACATGATTTGGCAACTTCATCCATTGTTAATTTGGATAGTCCTTTATTAAGTATGATTTCTATTGTCTTGTCAGCTATGATTTCTTTTTTGCTTTTAGCTTTAGAAATATCCATTATTAACACCTCACAACAATTGACTGAACAGTCACTTACAAAAATTATACTTCTTTTTATTTTTTTAGTCAACGCTGATATATTTTGTCGTATTTAAAACAGTTTAATTACTTTATATTTACAATTTTAGCTTATAGTCTTTGTTTAGAAGATTATTAATAAACATTAATTTAGGAGTATATATGTAACATAATTTTAATTATATTGTGTTTAAATGTTTACTTTTTTGATAATAGTCTTTTTCTATACCGATATTAATAGTGTTATGTTATAATTTTATTGACACTAAATATGGAGGTTAATAAATTGGATTTTATTCTTATTAGAACAAATGAAATTTCCTTAAAAAATAAAAATAAGGGAATTTTCATGAATAAACTTAAAGAAAATATAGAAAAAATGCTTGAGGGAAAAACTAAGATCAAAAGGATTAACAATAGGTTCTATATAACTCCTAAAAAAAATTTAAAAAGTTATGACAAAGACAAAATAAAAGACAATTTAAATAAAGTTTTTGGTATTCATTCTATTTCTTTTGTTCATCTTGTTGATAAGAATATGGAAGATATTAAAAACAAATCTTATGAATTAGTTAATGATTATATAGAAAGTCATTCAATTAAAACTTTCAAAGTCGAAGTAAAAAGAGCAGACAAATCTTTCGAATATACAAGCATAGAATTTGCAGCATTAATTGGTGAAAAAGTTCTTGAAAAATTTAAAGAGTTAAAAGTTGATGTTAAAAACCCTGACATGATTTTATATATAGACATTCGTCAAGAGGGTGTGTATTTATACTCTGAAAAAATCAAATGTGCAGGAGGTTTGCCTACAGGAACATCTTCAAAAGGAACTTTGCTTCTTTCAGGAGGAATAGACAGCCCTGTAGCTGGAACTTTGATGCAGAAAAGGGGTATGGTGATTAATGCTGTTAGTTTTCATAGTCCTCCTTTCACAGGAAGTAAGACGGTTGAAAAAATAATTGAATTAGCAAAAAAATTATCATATTATAATTCAAACCCTATTGACTTGTACATGGTTCCTTTAACAAAGGTTCAAAAAGCTTACAAAGAAATTGCTGGTAAAAACATAGTAGTTTTACAAAGAAGATCTATGATGAGAATCGCAACAAAAATATCAGATTTAACACAGACAAAATTATTGATAACTGGAGAAAGTTTAGGACAAGTAGCTTCTCAAACAGTTGAGAATTTGGGTTCTATATCAGATGCTACAGAAAAAATAATACTGAGGCCTCTCATAGGATTTGACAAAGAAGAAACAATAAAATTATCTAAATCATATGGTTTTTATGATACATCTATCAAACCTCAAACTGATTCGTGCACTATTTTTCTCCCTTCTAATCCAGCTACAAAATCAAAGATACCAGTTTTAGAGAAAATAGAAAATGAAATTGATAATTTATTTTCATTAGAATTAGAGGCATTAAATGAAACAAAAAGATACAGAATTTTCAAAGAAGAAGTTCAAGAATTAAATGATTTTGAAAATATTTTAGGAGGCACATTATGAATTTTATAAAAAATATTGGCTTGTTTTTCTTAAACTTATATTTTTATATAGTCATATTGGTTTTAGTATTTGGTTATGGATCTTACGGCTTATTAAAAGCAAGATTTTTAAAGAGAACTTCAGAAGAGAAATCAAAAGAATTTGTAAGAAAAACTGTTGAAAAGTTTGGTAGGATAATCATGAAATCCTTTTTTTGTAAGGTTGAAGTGGATGGAAAAGATAAAATACCTAAAAATGGTCCTTATGTTATAGTATCTAATCACCAAAGTTATTTTGATATACCATTGATTTTTGGTTATGTCTATCCAAGTGGTTTTGTTGCAAAGATAGAGTTGGCAAAAATGCCAATTGTAGGAAAGTATATTAATGCCTTAGATAGTGTGTTGATAAATAGAAAAGATCCTAAATCTGGGGCTGCTTCATTAAGAAAATTTGCTAAAAACCTAAAAAATGGTTCTATTATAACGGTTTTTCCAGAAGGTACTCGTACTAAAACAGGTGATGTGGGCGAATTCAAAAAAGGTACATTAATGGTACCGTATAGGTATAAAGTAAACATTTTACCAATATCTATAAACGGTTCTTTCAACCTTAGTAAAAAAGGATCTTTTCTTTTTAAGCCAACAAAGATTAAAATAAAAATTTTCGATGTTATTGAACCAGAAAAGTTTGCTAGTGAAAGTGAACTAAGGCAACACATAAAAAGTAACATTTCAACTTCTCTTCAGGAGGGATAAAATGAAAATAATTAGTAAAATAACTATGGGGTTGGATAAAGTTTCTAATACTCCAGTTATTTTTTTGTTCCTGGAAAAAACACATTTAGCCTTACCAATTTGGATAGGACCTTGTGAAGCAGGAATATTGGCTATGGCATTAAAGAAAGAAAAATTTGATAGACCATTAACTCATGATTTATATATAAATACTTTAAAAAAAATGGGCTACAGTATAACACAAATTGTTATAACTAAAATTGAAAAAAACATTTATCATTCCAACATTTACCTTAAGAATTCTGAAGAAAAAAGCGTTATTATCGATTCAAGACCTTCTGACGCTATTATTCTTGCAGTAAAAAATGAAACCTCCATCTTCTTAGATGATGATATAGCTATAAATAACGCTGTAGAAGTTGATTTTTTAGGAGATATCGAAGAAGATAGAGATGATCTAAAAAAAATGTTAGATGAATTCAACATAGACAATATGAAAGATTATTTCAATAAAGGCGATGAATAAATGTATATAATTATTTAAGGGGGAAAGTATGGACTTTTTGATCAGTTATAAAAATTATTTCGATAAAAAATTATCTTATTTTATTGAAAATATTAATTTCAATAAAGATATTAAAGATTCCTTAAGCTATAGTTTAAAAAATGGTGGCAAAAGACTTAGACCGTGGATAATTTCAGAGATTTCTAATATTTTAAAAATAGATGACTTCGATTCAGTAGAAAAATTATGCTTTTCAGTCGAAATTTTACATACAACTTCTTTAATTCATGATGATATGCCTGAAATAGATAATGCCACTTTAAGAAGAGGTAAAAAGGCCAATCATTTGGTATTCGGAGATTATCTTTCATTGTTATCTGGAGATTATGGTTTTGTTCTTCCCTTAAAGATTGTGTCAGATTTAAAAATAATTGATCTGTCAATAAAAAACCAAATTTTTTCACTTTTTTCAAAATCCACATTAACCCTTATAGAAGGTGAAACAGAAGATGTTTTATTTGAAAAATTAGGAAAAACTCCTTCAAAAGAGGAAATAATAAATATGTACAGGAAAAAAACAGGAGAATTATTTGGTCTTAGTTTTGCTTTGCCTTTTATATTATCCAGTAAAAAACATGTTGATCAATATTTTGAAGCTGGTGTTGATTTTGGAATAGCATTTCAAATTTATGATGATTTAAAAGATATCCATTCTACAAAAGAGGAATTGGGAAAAGATATTAATGCTGATAAAAACAAGTCAACAATTATAAAGTTATTGGGAAGAGAAAAATCAAAAATATACGCTGACTCTTTATTTGAAAAAATCGGGAATCTTTTTATTGAAAATAATTTAAAATCTTTCTATGAAAAATTGTCAAATATTAAGTCTTATATAGAAAAAAAATAGGGTGATTATCAATGGCTGAAGAAAACCAAAATGAAAATAAAGAAAAAAAACAAAACGGATTAAAAAACATCATATCAAGATTAATACTTTCAGTTAAGCGTTTGAGGTATAAGATAAATAGAAAGGTTATAATTATATCCTCTATAATAATAATTGTAGCTATAGGCGGAATTTTATTAGTGCCAATGATTTTTAACAGTGAAAATGTTTCTTCAACTGAACAAAAGGCCAAAGATTTAGAGATTATGATTCCTAAAAGCGCTTATAGTGGGAACAAACAATTTATAATAAAAGAAATACCAGAAGATTCCATAGAGTATCAAAATCTTACCTCAATGGCGAATTTTCAAGGTAAAATATATTCAGTATTACCAAGTGATGGGGTTGAAGAATCTTCTCTTGTCCCTATGAAAATAAGGTATAAGATACCTAATGATTTATATTTTGGAGATAACTTTACCAACTTTTCAATTGCTTATGCTTCAGAAGATGAACCGCCAGTTATAAGTGAACTACCTGGTTCTAGAATAATTCAAATTGATAACTCGTATTATGTAGAAGCTGAAACTTTTCATTTTTCTAAAATAGGTTTAATCGTAAAATCCCCTCAAGAATCTGATTATGGGATGAAAACTTTAACTGAAAAACCGGCTAGCTATAAACCTGATTTGGTGTTAATACCAGGTACAGACGTAAATTTTACCGGTTATCTGTCAAATACAAATACTTCTGAAAATCCTTATGGGAGTAATTTTTGGTCTGTTTTATTTAAGGAAAGAACAATATGGCAGTATAAATACCCATTAGTCAACACTAAAAGCAAAACCTATTACGATTCTTATCAGGGGTTCTTAATGAGAACTGGCTCAAAATCTTTTATTGAATTTGAAGCTAAAAGATTCGCCCAAGAGTTAAAAAGGCTACCAAACAGAGAGTTTGATATAATAGCTCACGGAGTAGGCGGACTAATTGCAAGATATGCGATTGAATCAGATAAAAGCATTGACAATGTAAGAAATATAGTTTTGTTATCTACACCAAATGATGGAACAAATTTAGCAAATCCTTTATTTTTTAATTTGATATATGGGAAAGATTCAAATTTACTTATGGAAACACTAAAAATTGATGAAGAAACGTCATTTAACATTAAGTATAATTCTAATTTCTATCTTGAACAAATAAACAGCTATTATTATGACCTTATTCCTAATTCTGATTTTTTGAATAAATTGAATTCTTTTGGTATGAGAGAAGATATTAACTATATAACCATAGCCGGTAAAAATAGCGGCATTAAAATGGACCTTAATCAATCTTCCCTATCAAGACTTTACCCAGAGTTTATAAATGGTGAAGGTGATGGAATTGTTTCTGTTAACAGTGCTTTAATCCCTGAAGCAAAGACTAAACTATTATATGATTACAAGTTTTATGATCTTTATTCTAAGCCGGATGTTTTAGAAAACATAAAAAAAATTTTAGAAGATAACTTAGATGCTCCAGACATTAAAGAATTTAAAGATGATGAATTTATTGAAACTTATGAACAGCTTTATTCACAAAATTCTGATGGAACTAATGTTTCACAAGAAAATAATATTGTAGATCAACAAAACCCAGAATTCAATTTACCAATAAATTATTCTGAATTTTCTTTAATTAAAAATATTGAATTCCAAAAGGTATTGAATTATGGAAATCCTTCGTTACATACATTTGATTCGAAAGTATTAATAAGTACAGATAGTGGAATTTATGACATAAATGGAAATGTTCTTTTGAATACAGAAATTATAAATTCCTACGAATATAAAAATAGATTTATTGTGACTTCAAGAGAAGGTGTTTTTGTCTTAGATCAAAATTCTCAAGAATTTATTAAAATTGAAGAAGCATTAATTGAAAGTGATGAAGCTTATTATTTGCCTAACTTTGGATTACTAAGGATTTTTCATAATGTTCAAAATTCGACTGTTTATTTAGACAAAGAAATAATTTCAAATAATTCAAAAATTATGGAAATAGAAGAGTATAATGGAGTAAATTATTTGGTTTTTCAAAATAGAATTTCATTACTAACAAAGGATAATTTGAATGATTTTATCACTAAAGAAAGTATTGTGGATATAACTGGGTCTAATTTTGATTATATAAAAAACATTGAAATTATAAATGGTGACTTTTATGTATCCACTAATGATTACAAATTGATATATGTTAAAGGGGATAGATCTTTTTATCAAATCTTGGGTGATGGAGATGTTGGCAGATTAGATTTAATAACCATCGATGACAATTTATATGTTTTTGGAAGTGATACATTAACTTATTTAGACATCCCAAACAAAAATTTCCCCGGAAATTATCAAAGATTTGATTATTCTAATTTTAATTACACTATAATGGGGGATACTGTTTATGGTATTCGTCAAACATCAAGGGGCTTTGAATTATGGAAAGGAAATCTAACAAGCTTTTAGTTTTATTAATACTGTTCTTGTCTATATTTATTTCTACCTACGCTTCTTATAGTGAAGCATATAATTTATATTTGTCAGGACTTAAAGCTTATAGATCAGGAGAATATGAAAGCGCTCAAAATTTTTTGAGTTCTGCTTTAGAAAAATCCCCAAAAATTGAAGATGAAGTACCTGAAATAAAATTATATTTAGGGCTTTCAGCATTTCAAAATAAAGATTACGATATTTCTTATCAATATTTGTCGCTTTTTCCTGATAATGCTTTAGCTAAAGAATCTATAAGAAATATTGAAAACAATACACTTACAGAAGAGCTTAATCTTAATAATTTAATACTAAGTAGTCCTACAAATGCAGCTACAAAAAATGAAGAAAGTAGTTTTAATTTTGGGAGTTTTATTACAATAACTATTATTATCTTTATAATATCTATTTTAAGTGCGGTAGCAGTTTGGTTCTTATTAAAAAGATTTTCATCATTTGATTTTTCATCAACCAAAAAAAATGTCGATAATGAAATTGAAGAAGCCGAAAGCACAGAAGAAATTATCGAACCAATTAGTTTGGAAGAAGTTATCAATCTTAAACTTGATAATTTAGAAACTATTTGGCAAAAATCAAAGGCCCTTAAAAAACTATTAGGTGAAATAGATGAAGATTTGTCTTATAATTCTGATGGTTCTTCAGAAGAAGAAAGCAAAACTAATAAACTTAAAAAAATGATTGACGATTCAATTAAAGATGTAAACTTAGACGAAATTGAAAATATTTTGGACGATTTTGATAACGAATCTCCTGAAGAAAATGAAAATGTTGATGCTTCTGATCAAAATGAAGAAGATGTTGATAATATAAATATTGATGAAAAACAAAAGGATAATAAAGATGCCCCAGAAAAAGAAATAAGCGAATATATCCCAGAAGAGGTTACTTTAGATGAAGTAAAAGAAAATTGGGAAGATTCGTCTGACTCAATAAAACCTGATCAAAATTTAAAAAATAAATATAACAAAATAATAAATGAAGAAGAAAATGAAATTTTAAGGGAAGCTGAGAATTTTAACGATTTGATCTCTTTAATTGAAGATATAGAAGCTACCAATAAAGATAAAGGACGAAAAGAATATACACAAGCACAAATAGAATCCATATTCAAAACAAACTTTTTTGAAATAAACAATGAAAAAATAAAATAAAGCAGCCTTAAAGGCTGCTTTATTTTATTGGAGCGGATAACGAGACTCGAACTCGCGACCCTCAGCTTGGGAAGCTGATGCTCTACCAACTGAGCTATATCCGCAATATGATATAATTATACCAGAAAAAAATTATATTTTGAAGGTGATTATTTTGATTAAAAAAAATTATTTTGTTTATGTTCTTTCAATATTGCTCTCTTACTTATTGTTAGGCATATTTGTAATTCCAAAAACTTTTTCTGGTGATGTTTACGTTTCTCCCGTGTTAATAAGTATTGGTAATCTTCAAATAAGATGGTATGGATTTTTAATAGCTTTTTCAATATTAATAGCAACTTTAATTGCTGAAAACAGAGCAAAAAAAGAAAACATTTCTCAAGATGATTTTTATTCTGCTGTTATTTTTGGTGTAATTCTTGGTGTGATTGGCGCAAGAATTTATTATGTTGTTTTTAACTTAGATTATTTTTTAAGTAATCCTTTTGAAATCATAATGATCAATCATGGAGGAATGGCAATTCACGGTGGCATATTAGGGGCTATATTATCTGTATATTTATATACTAAATTTAAAAAGAATTCTTCAATTAAATTTTTTCAAGCTCTTGATATATTTACTTTTGTACTACCTTTAGCACAAGCCATTGGTAGATGGGGGAATTTCTTTAACCACGAAGCATACGGCACCCCTACAAATTTACCTTGGAAAATGTTTGTTGCAATAGAGCATAGGATGCCTGGATATGAAAATTTTGAATATTTTCATCCGACCTTTTTGTATGAGTCATTAGGAAATTCAATTATATTTTTGTTTTTACTTTATTATATTAACTATAAAAGAAAAATTAAAGGTGAAGTTACAGCTTTATATTTGATGCTATACTCAGTATTAAGGGGATTCATTGAACTTTTAAGAACAGATAGTTTATATTTCATGGGATTAAAAACTAATGTTATAATGAGTATAATCTTGTTTATAATTGGTTTTTCTTTATTTATATATTTAAGAAGAAAAAATAATGAATAAAAAAATAGTATTTTCGATTAATCTTATAGTTGTATTGCTGGTATTTTTCCCAATAAATATTGTTATTGAAAACGAAAATAATGAATTAAAGATTTTTTCCACTGGTATCAACGTAATTTATTTTAAAACCGAGAATAACAATAATTTTGTTGAAGATAAATTTTTATTTTTTAGAAATATTAAATATAAAGATTATTTAATATTGAACTATTCAAATTATTCTTCCAGATTTACTTATAGTAAAAACAAAATTCAGGATCAATTTAACAGTAAACAAGCCTATTTTTTCTATTCCAAAAATAACTCTTTTTACAATCAAGAAAATGTTTTTTTCACTGAAAAATGGATGAAAGAAGCTATTTTTAATTCGATTAAATTCTTTGAAATGTACGTAAACGAATTTATTTTTACAAATAAGTATTTTTTGAAGGCAGATAACTTTAGATCTTTTCATGTAAAACCAAATGTAATATTTATAAATGATAAAAAAGATATCATTCATGAAATTACTCATGTTATAATTGATAAAAATATAGATCATGAGACTTCAGACATTTGGCCCGAAATTATATCCGAGTCTAACTCAGTTCTATATTTAAAATTAACTAATCATCTCAGATACTTAAATGAGATAGAATTAAAACAGATTAATTACTATATTCCACCATATAGTACTGATGTGTTAGATTTTTTAAAAACTTTTGACTATGATATAGATAAATACAGTTATTTCTTCAACAATATTTTAGAAAATTTTGATTATATCAACGATGAAATTTTCAATCAATTAGTAAAAACCTATAAGGAGGAGGAATTAAAATGAAAATTAAATTTTTTGGGCATTCTTGTTTTAAAATTCAATCTGAAAAGAATTTTATTATCGACCCATTTTTGAAATCAAATCCAGCAGCAAAATACGACGAGGAAGAACTTCAAGACTTAGACTATATCTTGGTGACTCATGGACATGATGACCATCTGGGAGATACCTTGGAAATATCAAAAAAATATGGAGCCACCGTAATAAGTAACGCTGAGATCATAAATTATTTGGTAATGAATGGTTTGGAAAAAGGACATCCTATGCATGTCGGAGGAAGAACAAAATTTGATTTTGGTACTTTAAAAATGACCAACGCAATTCATGGTTCTGGAATAACTAATAACAACACTATTATCGACGGAGGAAATCCAGGAGGATTTTTAATAAATATAGAAGGCAAAAAAATATATCATGCCGGTGACACTGGTTTGACAAAAGACATGGAACTACTTAAAAAAGAGGAAATAGACGTTGCAATGATACCAATAGGTGGAAATTTTGTTATGGACGTAGAAGATGCAGTTTTAGCAGTTAAAATGATAGAACCAAAAATGGTTATTCCTATGCATTATGATACATGGGATATTATAAAAGCTGATGTTAAATCTTTTAAAAATAAAGTAGAATCTTTAAATATTAAGTGCGAAATTATGAATCCAGGAGATTCATTAACAATATAGTCACGGAGATGATTTTATGAAAAAAATTGTATTTATATTTTTGATAACTTTAAGCCTTACAGTTTTTTCGGCTGACTATATTTTCTTTTTTCTTGGGGATGGGATGGGCATTAACCATTTAAAATTAGCGAACGAATACTCCATCAAAAAATATGGTAAAACTCTAAATTATAATTCCCTTGAAAATTTATCAATCTTAAATACAGAATCTTTAGATGGCGTTACTGATTCAGCAGCAGCCATAACCTCTTTTATGAGTTTTGAAAAAACAAACAATAATAAAATAAACATCGATAAAGATGGAAATAAACTAAACCCTGTTTCTTACCATTTTAAAGATACAAATTATAAAATAGCTGTTATAACTTCTAATTCAATTGTTGATGCTTCTCCAGCAGGAATATACGCCAAATCAAATGACAGGAATAACTATATATCTATAGCAAATCAACTTTTAGAAAGCCAGTTCGACCTTTTCATTGGAGGAGGCCGAGCTTTCTTTACCGAAGAAGAAATATTAAAAAAAGGATATATGTATAAAAGAAAAATTGATATCCAAGCTGTTGAACCTAAAAATGAAATAATTCTGACCTCTTATTCAAACAATCCTTTTATATTCGACCAGGATGAAAAAGATTATTATGAGAAAGCTATAAAATATTCTCTAAAAAAATTTGAAGGAGAAAAGTTTTTTATTTTTATTGAAGGCGGAAAAATAGATCACGCTTCTCATGCTCATGATACATTGTCAATGATTGAAGAAATAATTGCTTTTGATAAATCTCTAAAACCAGCCATAGATTTTTATAATAAAAATCCAGATAATACAATTATTCTTTTCACTGCAGATCATGAAACTGGTGGTCTTTCTTTGGGTGATGGTTTTATAAATATAAACAACCTGAGTAGTCAAAAGATATCTTACGATAAACTTATATCAATGATTAATAATAGTGATGATTTTGATGATTTTCAGAAAAAATCTAATGTTTATTTTTTGAATGAAGAAAATTATAATGAGGCTCTTTCCGATAATAATGTTTCTTATTTTGATGATTTTGTTCAAAATTATTTTAATCACTATAATGATTTAGCAGGTATTAAATGGTCAACTTTTGGACATACCATAAATAATGTGGCTTTGTTTTCTAATGGAATTAAATTCGATAAATCAGTTCATTTAACAGATATTTTTTGGGATATAATTAAAAAATGATATCTTTTTCATATTTTTTTAAAATATGAAATTTTTTTCATTATTTGCTAATAACAGCATATTTTGACTTTAAATCACGTTTAAATAAATATAATCGGGTTTTGTAAGCTACTTCTAATGAGATATAATTTTATTGCAGAACGCTTGGATGGTTACCCTCCCTCTTGAAGTGTTTCTGTCCCCGGAAAATTTTTTAGTGAATTAATTTTATTCACTTAATTAAAGGCCTTTTTAGGCCTTTTTTTATTGTTTTTTTGCTTTAAATATGGTAATATATAAAGGTGTTAAATCACTTTAGGAGGGATTACTTTGAATACAAAAAAAATACCTGGAGATATACTGTTTTTATTTTTAACTTTTTTGCTTGTCCCTTTTGTAATGGTGCCTAATTGGGTATATGAATATTCTACTCAAAAACATCTTGTTTTTGCTTTTATGATCACTTCGTTATTAATATTTTACCTTTTTAAAAATAGTTATCTCAATAAAATAGAACTCAAAATTCCTCATTTGTTGTTTGGAGTTTTTGGTCTCTCTACAATTTTGTCTCTTATTTCAGTATATATTGAAAACCCCCATTATTTTAGGTTTTCGCTTGAAGTATCTTTATATACTATTATACTTGTATTTTTTTCAATTCTTGTAACCAACAAATTTGGTAAGGACTTCAGTTTTATTGAACATGGATTGTTAGTTTTCTTGATAACTGGAACAATTATTGCGTTCGACGGTTTACTGAACAAGTTCTTTGGATTTGACCTTTTTTTTGGAAATATTGGAGATCCTTCAGCAAGAATAAGTTTGAGAACTACTATAGGTAATCCCAACTTTGTTTCAGATTACTTAGCACAATTAATACCGATTTCCATTTATTTCATTTTAAAACCAAATAATTCAATTTACTTAAAAATATATTCTTTTATAACTTTATTTATGAGTATTTGGGTTGTTTTATTTGCACAAACTCGTTCAATATATTTAGGTACAGTTGTAGGAATGATTGTTGCATTAATATCTTTCTTTATAGCTAAAAAAAACAAAGAAGATCTTAAATATTTTAAGTCTAAACAATTTTTAAGCTGGTTTTTTATCGTAGTTTTTGCTTTTATATTTTTATTTATGATGTTTAATTTTGAAACACCTTTCAATAAAGGTGGGGAAGTAGTTGCTACTGATAGATTTGCTGCTATGAATTCTATTTCTTCTTGGGATGAAAGATCTTTGTCCTGGAACGCTGCTATAAAGCAGTTTAGCGATCCAGACCATAATATTCATAAATTTATTGGTTCAGGAATAGGGACCTATCCTTTATACGCAATAGAATATATGTCTGAATTACAGCAAGAAGAACCGCAAAGGTATTTATATGCTTGGAATAATTTCAAAAGAGCTCATAATGATTATTTACAAGCTTTAGGGGAAACTGGCATTATAGGCTTTTTGGCAATTTCATTATTATTGATATATTTAATTATCTATTTTTTCAAAACTTTAAGAAATAATTTAGATTTAAATAAATTGTTGTTATTTATTTTATTAGGATGGAGCGTTACTGTAACTGTCGCTCATGCTGGAACAGAATTTGCACTACATATGCACCCAAATCTATTATTAGTTTTATTTATTTTATCTATAGCAGTTTCTGATCAGTTTAATGATAAAACTAAATTATTTAAAATTAAAACCAATATAAAATATATATTGATACCTATAGTTGTAATAGGTATTGTAGTTACTGTTTTGAAAGTTCAAAGTACTGCTTCTGAAGCATATTTTAAAAAAGCACAGTATCAATATAACAAACTAAATGAAATTGATAACGCATTAAAAAATCAATTCCCTACTTTACTTAAAAATCTTGAGCAACAATATAGCCAATACAAAAATGAACTGAATAACTATGCACCAGGATCTTTACAATTTACTCAAATCACTCAAACGCTTGATGAGATTGAAGAAAGAGCAAAAGAAGTGCAAAATGCTCAGTCTAATTATAGTTTAGAAGCAAGAGATGCATATGAAAAATCTATGGATTTCTTCTTAAAATCTCTTGATTCAAACCATACTTTTGGTAAATCGATGTTTTATTTGGCTCAACTTTTTGTTGAGACTCCTTATAGATATGATGACGTAAGTTATGATGATTTACCTGATGCTTTTAACTTGAAACAGGATGAATATAGGCATGTAATTGAAAAATATAAAGGAAGCATAGATCTCATGCCATTTGAAAAAGCATATCTAAGAGAAGATTTGAGTATGATTTATTCAGAGAATATAACCAACGAAAATGTTAAAACAAAATTAGTCCTTTTACAAGGCATTTTAGATGAAATAACTTATTTGAAAACTTCTTTTGCATATTTTACTGAAAAGAATACATATAAACTAATAGCTAAATTATATTATAATATGATAATACAATTAGATACATTGATTAATTCAATACCTGATAAAAATCAAGAAATAAGAGAATTAATGGATAAATACTACAACTCTTTTAATCACTGGAACATTAAAACCATAGAAATACTACCTGGTGGTTGGAATAGGTTCCCAGAATGGGAAAATACCTACGCAGAAATCATTTCTATGAATATAAACCTATTAAAATACATAGATAATGAAAAGATTATGCAAAATATATTTTATTTCATGGAAAGAGATGGTTGGGCTAATTATCACATGGCAAATCTGAATAGAGGTATACCAGATAGCTCTTTATCTATTCTACAAGATCTTTATTTCAACATTGAAAATACAAATATCAAAAAATCTTTAGTAGATAATGTTGTTAATTCTTACAAAGATGTCTATAATTACTACGTTAATTTATCAAAAGATAGCAACGTTTACAATAGATACAAAAATAGAATTGAAAGATTTTTAGAAAGTTATAGATATTTTCAGAGGCGATGAATGTATAAAATAACTATTTTTTTAACAATAATGAGTCTATCTATATTCTTGATTACATTTACAATTTATAAAAATATAGAAGTTTTAAAAAATGATTCTAACCTTTTAAATTTCTATGTAGAGTATAATAGTATTTCTAAAATATTACCTTATATTGGATCTGATGAAGTTAATGATATAATATTAAATGGGTATAAAATTATTAAGATCAACAACATAATAAAAATTGAAAAAATCCAAAATTTAAAGGGGGAATGAATCGAGTGAATAAAACAAAAATTATAGCTGATACTGGCTGTTCTCTTACCCAAGAAATCATAGATAAATACAATTTGAGTGTAATGGGAATGAAAATAGTATTAGATGAAAAAACATATACTGATTATGAAGAATTATCTAAAGGTGAATTTTATAGTAAAATAGAAAATGTAGATGAATTTCATACTGCTCAACCAGCGGTAGGAGAGATACAAAAATATTACGAAAAAATTTTTGAGGAAGGTTATGAAAATATAATTGATATACATTTTTCTTCAAAAATGTCTGGGCTGATAGATTCATGTCAAATGGCAAAAAATACGATGAATAATGGTAATATTAAAATCATTGATACAGAAACTGTTTCTATTGGTTCTTATATGGTTTTAATAAGAATATTAGAACTTTTAGATTCAGGGAAATCTATTGAAGAAATTGAGGAACTATTACCAAGAATAAAAGAAAATGTGGGTTTTCAGTTTAGTGTACCAAATATAAAATATTTGATAAAAAATGGAAGAGTGGGTAAGGCAGAAGGTTTAGCAGGGACTCTTTTGAATATTAAACCTATTTTAAGTGTTGATGAAGGACAAATATACCCCTTAGCAAAAATTAGAGGGATGAAAAAAGTATTCACAGCAATGGCCAAAAATGCTGTAGAATTTTTGAAAGATAGACCCTACAACATAAAAATTTATAAAACATGGGGATTAGATCATAACAAACCAGATATGGACAAGATGTTTGATGAATTCATGAGAAGTTTTGAAAAATTGGAATATGATAATTATAAAATTATTGAGGACCAATTACCTCCTACCATTATTTGTCACAGCGGTCCCGAAGTAATAGGACTTGCTGTATATGGAGAAAAAGAAGAGATAAAATGAATTTAGATTTAGAATCATATATTAAAGAAATTGAAAATATTTTAAGACAAAAAGATAAAAATATTAAAAGCTGGGATGATATTTATCCCAGTTTTATTTCATTAAGTAAAAAAAATGCGTCACTTATTAAGATAAACAATATGGAAGAAGATATTAAAAAGATACTATCTTATGTTAAACCTTTGGGAATTCTTGATACAGAAAGAAAGAACAAAAGACTAAAAGGTTTAAAAGATGCAGTATTAAAGCTTAAAGAAAAATACTTGGTAGATTCTTTTGAAGAGAGTGTATCAAAATATTCTCTTTTCACCGATATTAAATATGTAAAAAATGTAGGTACAAAAAGAGCTTCTTATTTGAAAAAATTAGGTATAGAAAACATTTACGATGCAATTTATTTTCCTCCAAGAGACTACGAAGATAGAAGAAAAATTTCAAAAATTATTTCTTTAGAAGATGGTTATAAATATTTTGTTTTAGGAAAGATAGTAAATTTCCAAGAAAATAAAATTAATAAAGGTTTAACAATATATAGTTACGCCGTAGAAGACGACACTGGAGTTATGGAAGTTACTTTTTTCAACCAAAATTATGTTAAATCTTACTTTAAAATTGGTGTCACAGCAGCTTTTTTTGGAAAAGTAGAAAACAATTTTGGGAAAAAACAAATGAAAGCGCCTGAATTTCAGATAATAAATAACATAAACGAAATTGAGGCTAAGATTATGCCTGTTTATCCTTTAACATATGGCGTCTCACAAGCAGTAATGAGAAAAATAACTCAAAATATATTATTACATGATACAAACTATCAAGAATATTTACCAAAGTTTTTTTTAGATAAGTTTAATATTTTAAATCTAAAAAAAAGAATTAAAGGGCTTCATTTTCCAAAGTCTTTTTACCATAAAAACAGGGCTTTATCGTCTTTAAAATTTGATGAAGCATTTCTTTTTGAGGTCGCAATTCTTTCGGCAAAAAAACAGTTTGAAAATAACATAAAAGGATTTCCTAAACAGTTTGAAGGGACACTTTCATCAAAATTTATGAGTTCTTTATCTTTTGTCCTAACTGATTCTCAAAAAAATTGTTACGAAGAAATCAAAAATGATATGAAAGATCCAAAACCTATGAATAGACTTTTGCAAGGGGATGTGGGTTCTGGTAAAACAGTCGTTTCTGAGCTTGCTATAATTGACAATTATGAAGCTGGATTCCAATCTTCTATAATGGTTCCTACAAGTGTATTAGCAAAACAACAATATAAAAAAATAAAAAATCACATGGACCCCTTAGGTATTAAAGTAGAAATATTATTGGGAGAAACCAGCAATAAAGAAAAAGATGAAATCAAAGAAAAACTCTCAAATGGTGATATAGACATTATTATTGGAACACACGCTATAATACAAGAAGATGTGACTTTCAAAAATTTAGGTTTTGTTGTTATAGATGAACAACATAGATTCGGTGTTAATCAAAGATTAGATTTAATTTCTAAAGGATTTTCACCAGATATTCTTGTTATGACTGCCACACCTATACCAAGAACCCTTGCTTTGACTTTGTATGGTGACTTGGATGTAAGTACTATAAGAGAAATGCCAAAAGGGAGGAAATCAATTAAAACTGTTTTAACTACCGATGGCAAAAGTAATAAAATATACGAATTTATTGAAAAAGAATTGAAAAAAAATAATCAAGCTTTTTTCATCTACCCTTTAGTTGAAGAGTCTGAAAAAATAGATCTGAAAAATGCAACTGACATGTATAAAAGTTTAAAAAATGTTTTTCCTGATTATAATATAGGTTTGTTGCATGGGAAGATGAAACCCGAAGAAAAAACAGAAATTATGGATAAATTTGTTTCCAAAGAATTCAACGTTTTAGTTTCAACAACAGTTGTTGAGGTCGGTGTTGATATTCCAGATGCAACCGTTATGGTTATAGAACACCCAGATAGATTCGGCCTATCTCAACTTCATCAGTTGAGAGGTAGAGTGGGAAGATCTAATAAACAAGCTTACTGTTTTTTAGTTGTAAATGGAAATTTGAATCAAGATACAAAAGACAGGTTACTTGATTTTTCAAATACTTTAGATGGTTTTGAAGTTTCCAACATAGATTTAAAATGGAGAGGCCCTGGTAAATTTTTTGGTACCCTTCAGCATGGGTTACCTGATTTTAAATTTTTAGATATTATAAATGATTTAGAAATTATAGATGAAGTGAAAAGAGAAGTTGATAATTTATTAGAAAAAGATTTGGATATGTCTAAAATTAATAAGGAAATAAAAAGAAGATATAAAAACAATATCGACTTGATAAAAGCATTTTGAGGTGAGTATATGTCATTAAAAATTGAAACTGGTTATATGAAAGGTTTAACTTTTGATACAGTTAAAAGCAGTAAAACCAGATATACTCCTGGTCAACTAAGAAGGACTTTAACTAATATTTTTGATTTTAATGGTTCTAATATGCTGGAAATATTTTCTGGAAGCGGAGGAGTATCTTTTGAGTTTATAAGTAATGGTTTGAATCATTCTCATTTGATAGATGTAAATGGGAAATCCATATCAATTATAAAAAAGAATGCAAATAAATTAAAAGTTACAGACAAAATTTCTGCAATAAAAGGAGATTTTAGATCTGTTATTCCCTCATTAATTGATAATGCGATGAGTTTTAATTATATTTTTGCAGACCCCCCTTTTAACTTAGGCTTTTGCAATGAATTGGTTAAGTTTTTAGACGTTAACCATTTGATTCTTAAAGATGGTGGATATTTTATTCTTGAAAGATCTAAGCATGAAAATTATTCTGTAGATTTTCTTAAACATTTAAAATTAGACGAATCAAGGGATTACGGAGATATTGATATCGACATATATTATAAATAGTGCTAAGATGAATCTTAGCACTATTTATTTTATATCAAAATATTCAATTACAGCATCTTTTATTATTTCAGCAAAATCTTCAACATAATCACCATCGTTGAATTTTTTTTCAACAGCTTCATTGCTTAAAAAATCAAGTTCAAATAGTATTGCTGGGCTCCTTGTGTACCTAAGCACTGCAAACTCGGCTGGCTCAATTCGTCTATTTTTAAATCCTTTATTTTCTATGTGTTTTTCTAAGATCTCAGCAAAATCAAAACTATCAGAAATTGAAGTTTCTTTAATGTTGGTCCAACTTTCTAACAAATCTTTATCTTTGTTAAAGTCTAAATTTTCTTTCCAAGCTATCATTCTGGCATAAGTGGATTTTGAAAAATCAAAATAATATAATTCTGATCCCCTTGTTGAAGGATAAGTTGGAAATGAGTTTAAATGTATGCTAATGAATAAATCAGCATTTTTATCGTTAGAAAATTTTGCTCTACCGTGTAAATCTATATATTGATCAGAATCCCTTGTTAGATACGTTTCAATAGAATAATTTGCTAACATTTCTTTTGCTCTTTTGGCTACTTTTAAAGTCAAATCTTTTTCAAGTGTTTTTCCTAATCCCACTGCACCTGGTTCCCAGCCACCATGTCCGGGATCCAAAACCACGACTGGGAATTCCGATTCTTCAAATGCGAAATCCAGTATCAATCTCGAAGGTTCAAATGTTTTTTTTACAGAATGTTTTACATTAATTTTGATTTTTATCCAAACAATAGTAGACGTTTGATGATAAGCTGTTATATACTCAATTTTATTGTTATATTCTTTTTCAATAAAATTACCTGGAATTTGTGCATTTTCAACTATCACAAGATATCCTGTTTCATTTGTCAAAGGATATATTTTTGGATTAACTTCAGAAGAAAACTCAATAATTGTTCTTGCGGATTCTTTTTTAATATAAGTATTAATAGAATCAACTCTTGCTAATGGAATGTTAAAAAATATCCCAGCAGAGGAATTTATTAATTCAAGGTTAAGTGCCTTTGCAATAATTTCAGCAGATAAATACAACTTACCATCAATGTAATGTTTGTCTTCTTCAGAAAAAGAGTAAGACTCTTGAGAATTTATTATCATCATATTATTCTTTGGGAATATGAAAACTTTCCATTTGCCATTCGATATATAATAGAGAGTATCATTATTTACTGTAAGGTTCTTGTTAGCTTTATGTGTCATCATTTCTAAATCATAATAATACTTTCCATCCTTTTCAACATAATAATCCTCATCCAAACTTCTCCATTGAAAAAAAACATTCTGAGAAAAAAGAGTTATCACAGAAAGAAGCATTAGTATGATTAAGATATTTTTTTTTAATTTCATGTTATTCTCCACCCATAGCTAAGTAGCTCTCTTCATATATGTAAGCATATCTTATATCACCTAAAAAGTTTAATGGATCAAGGGACGAGTTGTATATATTGTTAATTTGATAATGCAAATGATTACCTGTAGATAATCCTGTGTTTCCAACTTTTCCAATCATATCTCCCTTTTTAACAACCATACCAGGTACAACATTAAATTCACTCATGTGAGCGTAAATATATTTTTTATCAAAACTTTTTATGATAACATGTTTTCCATATCCACTATCTTCTTTTATTTCCTCTACAATTCCATTTGCAGTGGAAAATATGGGTGTCCCTTTTGGCGCAGCAATATCTATCCCCTCATGAAATTTTTTAACTTTATATACCGGATGAATTCTATATCCATAGTTTGATGTCACGTAACCCATAACCGGCCAATTTGAAGAAACATTAAAACATTCACCAATTTTATCAAATGGTATTTTAAGTTTTTGATTATAAAAAATTTGATTGGGATTTTTTATGTTGTTTGCATGTAGAATCTCTTCTGGTTTAATGAAAAAATATTTTGAAATTTTATAGATATTGTCTCCATATTTTATTGTATACTCAAAAACATTTTCTTCTGGAATATTTATTTTTTGACCAATTTGCAAATATTTTTGGTTTAATAAAAATTCATTTTTTTCAACTATAACCTGTATATCAATTCCAGTTTTTTTTGAAATTTTTGTAAGATTATCTCCAGATTGAACATAATAGTCATAGGCAAAAATATTTAATGATATTATAAGCAATAATGTTATAATAATTGCTTTTTTCTTTCTTGTAGAATGCATTATTTTTCCTCCAAGACTTCAATTAATTTCTCGGCTATTTTATGATTTGGTAATATATAATCAGCATAACCGTCTTCTACTACAGCTTTGGGCATTCCATATACCACACATGTCTCTTTCGATTCAGCAATTATTTTTCCTCCATAATGCTTAATTTTAAAAGCACCTTTAGCACCATCTCTGCCCATACCTGTTAAAATAACACCAACACAACCTGAATTAAATATCTCTGCAGCTTGATCAAAAGTAAAGTCTGCAGCTGGCCTAACGTTATTAATTTTTTCTGAAGAGTCCAAAAATATTTGTATTTTACCAGAATTAATTTTTTTCAATCCCATATGATAATTACCAGGGGCAACATAAACATAATTTTTTTGTAATACATCACCATCTTCTGCTTCTTTCACAGTTAGATCAGATATTCTGTTCATCCTATCGGCAAGTGACTTTGTGAATCCAGCTGGCATATGTTGAACTACCAAAATCGGAACGTTTATTTCACCAGGCAACTTAGGGATAACCTTATCTAAAGATCTTGGGCCCCCAGTTGAACTGGCAACTAATAAAATTTTATCTCCTAACAACTTAACAGGTTTTCTTACTTTAGTCTTATCAGATTTCATTAATTTTAAAGTATCTATATTTATATCCGATGATTCGTTTATCTTTTTTATCAATTCATCTTGAACTTGTCTAAAAGTCCAAGAAGTACTTCCAGCTGGTTTTTGTATAAAATCTACTGCCCCATTTTCTAAAGATTCTATTGTAATTGAAGCTCCTTCTGAAGTCAAACTACTAACCATTAGAACTTTTGTAGGTGATTTTTTCATAATAATTTTAAGAGCTTCAAGCCCATTTAATTTAGGCATTTCAACATCTAAAGTAATCACATCAGGTTTTAAATTAGTTGCTTTTTCTATGGCTTCTAATCCATCCCTGGCCAAACCTATGACTTTCATATTTGGTTGCTTGTCTATTATGTCTTTTAATACCATTCTCATGAATGCAGAGTCATCTACGATTAATACTTTAATCATCTTTTCCACTACCTTTTCCTCCCTTTTCCCTTGAAAATAGTTTAATTGAGGCCAGGAAAATTATCGCTATAATTATACCATATCTCGAACTCAAACCGAAAATAGCGTTACCAAAAATAACTATTCCTATAACTACTGAAAAAACGGCTGCTATCAAAACCATCGCAGCCGATATATCTTTTATTATCCCTACAACAGGATTATAATCCGGATTAATAAAATCCATTATTTTTTCTATTGTAGTGTTTAACCCTTCCATTACTAAAACAATCATAGTGGCAAAACTCAACCACATTATTTCATTTCCGGGTAAATCAAGTAGAAATGCCATTATCATGACTAATAACCCAATGTTAGTTTGAATTCTAAAATTTCTTTGGGATTTATATAATTCTTTTATGCCTTTCAAAGCGTAAGTAAAAGACCTGTAGAACTTTTTCAATTATTCATAACCTCTGCCTAATCTTGTGATTACATTGTCGGTCTTTATTTTATATTTTTTATCCAATGATTCATATCCTAATCTTAAAGCTTTTTCATCCATTTCATGGTAACTTGACTTTACATTTTCTTTCATTGTAGCTATTAATGTATCTAAAGAAATAATGTCTGTTACTTTAGACAATATCCCCAATCCAACCATGTTTGCAACGTTTAAGCTGCCTATTTCTTTGTAAGCTATTTTTGATGCTGAAACTTTAATAATCTTTTTAGTTGTTCTGTTAACTGTTTGAGGCATCTTTTTTACAAATTCATCATCATAAAAAACTATTCCATTTTTTTTCAAAAATTCTATATGTTCAACTCCTAAATCATGCATTATGTATATTATGTTGAAAATATCAGCTTTAGGGTAATCTATAGGTTCTTCATCATATAAAACATCACAATATGATAATCCACCTCTAACCTGAGCACCATAATGTTGTGTCTGCACTACCCAATAGCCTTCTTTTACCAAAGCTTGAGCCAAGACCATCCCCATTAAGATGTTCCCTTGTCCGGCTTCTCCTGATATTCTTATAGCTCTAGGATTAGATATTGATAAATTCATTCCTCATCGCCTCCTTCAGAAAACCTTTTCTGAAGTTTTTGATATTCTGAAATATAGTCTCTTTTTTCTTTGTTTACAAACTCTCCAATCACTATTTTATCTTGAAGTTCTTCTTCTGACATGTCTTTGGCTTTATTCAATGTAATACTATTGTTTTTAAAGTATTCCTGCATTTGATATGGTTTTGGCATATTATTATATCTACCAAAATATGTATGACAGTTTGTAGCTATTTCTACTACAGACATTCCTTTGTGTTTCAACGCATTTTCAATATATTTTGCCGATTGCATAAAATGATATACAGTTGATCTTGCAACATATGTTGCTCCTGAGGTTATTGCAAGTTCTACTGGATCAAATTGATTTTCTAAATTACCATATGGGGCGGTTGAAGCCATTGAATCACTTGGAGTCATTGGAGAATATTGACCTCCTGTCATACCATAAATAGAGTTGTTAAAAAGTATCACTGTAATATCCATATTTCTTCTACATGCATGAATAAAATGATTTCCACCAATAGCTAACATATCGCCATCTCCACCCATAACAACGACATCAAAATCTGGCCGAGCCAATTTTACACCAGTAGCAAATGCAATTGCTCTTCCGTGTAACGTATGCATAGTGTTAAAATCCAAATATCCTGTAACTCTTGAAGAACAACCTATTCCAGAAACAACTGCGACTTTATTTTTATCAAGTTGTAATTTGTTAGCTGCTTCTATGAATGATTTCATTATGATTCCATTTCCACAGCCAGGACACCATACATGCGACATTCTATCTGTTCTTAGATAGTTAAAATATTTTGCTGATGGCATTAACTGCACCTCCGTAATTTATTGAAAAGTTATCCCATTATAAAAGTTTCAATTTTTGATTTTTCAAAAAAAAGTTTTGTCAAAGAATCTGGATAAGGGTTCCTATATATAACTTTTTTTATTCCAGCGTTTATAACTAATCTTGCACAAACTGAACAAGGCTGATGTGTCACGTAAATAGAAGCATTATCTGTTCTAATACCAAATTTAGCAGCTTGCATAAGAGCATTTTGCTCAGCATGCAGACCATAACAAACTTCTTGATGTTCTCCACTTGAAATACCAAGATCATCTCTTATACAGCCTATTTCATCACAATGAGGAAATCTACTTGGAGGTTGATTATAGCCTGTAGCCAATATTCTTTTATCTTTGACTATTACAGCTCCAACTTTTCTATGAGTACAAGATGATCTTTGACTCACAAGAAAAGCAACTTCCATGAAGTATTCATCCCATGTTTGATTGTTTTTTTTTTTATTTTTTTTATTTTTAAATTTTTTAAATGATCTTCAACTCTTTCTGACATTTTCATGTTATCAAATCCTCCAATTCTAATATTTTTACAAAAGAACTTGTGGAGTAATCGAGCCCTTTTTTGCTTAACCTGACATTTTCATCAACTATAAAAAAATTGTCTTTTTTTAAAAAGTTAACGACTACATCAAAATACTCAGGATATTTATCTTTGATTTTTTTTAAAGGAATACCATCTATCAATCTCAAACCCATGAATAAGGTCTCTATTAAATCTTCTTTTTTATCATTTTTTTTATAATAATCATAAGGCTTTTTACCTTCAGAAACTTGTTTTATATAGTATGAAAAATTTTTCGTATTTACATATCTACTACTATTATAATACCCTCCTGCTGAAACACCAAACCCGATATACTCCAAATTTTGCCAATAAATCTTATTATGAAGCGACTCTTTGTTAAAAATTGCCCAGCTCGAAATCTCATAACGTTTGTAATCATTTTTCTCAAAGTAATCATAAATCAAATCTGCAAAATCTTCAACCATTTCATATTTTGGGAGAGATATTTTTTTATTTTTTATCATTCTGTTAAGTACAGATTCATGATTGTTATCATAAATATAATAAGATACGTGTGGAGGATTTTTTTCTGATATGAAATTTAAATTTTTCTCAACAGATTTGATAGTCTCACCTGGTAATCCCAATATGAAATCTAAATTATAATTATCAAAATATTTTTTTATTTTATTTACTGCATTTTTAGCTGTTTTTGCGTCATTTTGCCTATTTACCATTTTCAGTATATTATTATCAAGGCTTTGTATTCCAACAGATATTCTATTAACTCCAATTTTTTTGTAATTAGCTAAAATTTCATCTTTAACATCTTCAGGATTCATCTCGATGGTAAATTCTTCTAAATGTGAAAGATCAAAAGTATTTTCCAATTGTTCTTTTATTTCTTCTATATAATCAAAGCTAACATGGCTTGGTGTTCCTCCACCTATGTAAATAGTTTTAACCATTAAATCTGGATTTTCATATAATTTAATTTCCTTTAATAAAGCTTCAAAATAATTTTTTCCCATATTCTTATTCTTTGTAATAACAGAGGAGTAATCACAGTAAAAACATTTGTTAGAACAAAAAGGAACGTGAACATAAATACCTATATCCCTAAAATTCAAAGAATAACCCTCCCGAATTTTCATCAATTAAAAATAAAACTGGGAACTTTAAATTTTTATTAACCACATAAATTTCATATCCAAAATCATGTTTAAGTTCAGCTTTTAATCCTATTAAAAAATCTTGATTAAATATTGGTAAAGTAAAATCAGTAAAGAATACTGGAAAGAAACCAGCGTCATATGAAATGCCTAAGCCCAAACCTTCATTGTTATATTTATCAAAATTGACTAACTTTAAATCAATGCTAAAATCGTCAGATCCTGTAATCCTGAATGGAACTTTAAACCATCGCTGAAGTTCTAAATTCAATTTAATAAAAGAGTTCGTGTCATTTTTTGCCACAAAAAACGAACCTTTTAAATAACTTGGTACAAAAAATTCTAAGAGATTGTAGTCTTTAATGCTATATCCACCAGTAAATACCTCTGTTCGTGTAAATTTTAAAGAGTTTACCACTCCAAATAAACTATCTTTCTTTCTTTCTTCATACCCCATGCCAAAAGGCTCGCTGTTTAACGGGATATTTATGAAAAAATTAAAATATCTGAACCCTTTTTTTATTTTTATAGTTCTACCAAATATTTGGTTTTCAGAGTATAAAAAATCATTGTCGTATAAATTTATTTGAAAATCATATTTCTGCTCTTTATAATTATATTGAATTGCTGGGCTGAAATTTAAGGAATTCTCTTTTGTTATATCATCTTTAATATTTAGTATAATCTGAGAATTTACCAGCAAAGTAAATAACAAAAATAAAGATAAAAAAAATTTTTTCATTTTTATCACTCCATTTATTTATTATAAGTGAAAACCGGGTGTTTTAACCCGGTTTATTCGTTTAGTAATTTAACAAATATTTTATTAACTTTGGCAGGATTTGCTTTTCCTTTTGTTTGTTTCATTACCTGCCCTACAAAAAATCCCAAAAGATTCGTTTTTCCATTTTTATATTTTTCCACATTCTTTTCATTGTTAGCCAAAATTTCTCTGGCCATATCTTCAAGCATTTTATCGTCATCTATTTGTTCTAATCCTTTTTCTTTTACAATATCTTCAGGATCTTTTCCATCATAGACTTCTTCAAAAATATCTTTTGCAATTTTTGTTGATATTTTTCCATCTTTTATTAGATCAAAGAGTTTCTTAAAATGGTCTGGAGTCAATTTTAAATCTTCCACTTCTTCTTCTCTTTCTTTCATTATCCTGGTCATATCTCCCATGAACCAATTACTTAAAAATTTACCGTCTGGAACTTTTTTGGCACACTCTTCATAGAAATCCGCCAACTCTTTTGATGAAACTAATACCCCTGCATCATATTCAGGTATGCCATATTGTTCTACAAACCTTTCTTGTTTTTGCTTTGGTAATTCTGGTAAATCTTTTTTTACCTCTTCTATAAACTCATCATCAACCTCTAAAATTGGTAAATCTGGCTCCGGAAAATATCTATAATCAGCTTCTTCTTCTTTAGTTCTCATTGAAAAAGTTTTCTTATTGTTAGCATCCCAACCTCTGGTTTCTTGAACCATAGGTTCTTTTTTATCCATTATTTCAATTAACCTTTCTCTTTCGTATTCGAGCGCTTTTTCAACAAATTTAAAAGAATTTATATTTTTTACCTCAACCCTTTTGCTTGATTCTCCTGTTTCTTCGTTAACTATTGAAATATTCGCATCACATCTAAGAGCACCTTTTTCCATATCTCCACTGGATATGTTTGCATATCTCAAAATATTCCTTAGTCTTTCCATAAATTCTCTGGCTTCTGAAGGAGACTTTATATCTGGTTCAGTAACGATCTCTATTAAAGGTATTCCAGCTCTATTATAATCTATCAAACTTTCTGAAGCTGAAGAAATGGCATCACCTTCATGCAACATTTTACCAGTATCTTCTTCCATATGTATTCTCTTTATTCTTATTTTGTGGCCATTTATTTCAATAAAAGCGTCTTCTATTATTGGAGTAAAATACTGGGTTATCTGATATCCTTTTGGAAGATCTGGATAGAAATAATTTTTTCTATCAAATTTAGAAATCTTGTTGATTTTACCATTTAATGCAACCCCTGCCATAACAGCAAGTTTAACAGCGCTTTCATTCAAAACTGGAAGTGAACCTGGTTGGCCAGAACACACTGGACAAACGTTTTTGTTTACTTCAGTTTCAAAGTGATCAGCTGAACAGTTGCAAAAAGCTTTTGTTTTAGTTAATAACTGTGTATGAATTTCTAGTCCAATTACTGTTCTATACATTTTTATTTCACCTCTCCTTGGATTTCTTTTTCAAAAGAATTTGCAATAGCAAGCATTTTTTGATCTTCAAATCTTTTTCCAACAAATTGAAATCCAAAAGGTAGATTATCTATTTTCCCTGCTGGTACGCTTATAGCTGGTAATCCAGCTAAATTAGCAGGTATAGTAAATAAATCCATCATATAATAATCCAAAGGAGTTAATTTTTCATTTAATTTTGGAGGTAAAACTGGAACTGTTGGTAGTATAAAACTATCGTAATCTTTCAATATTTCATCCATCTTTTTTTCGATTATTTTCCTTACTTTTGAAGCTTTAGAAAAATAAGCGTCGTAATAAGCTGAGGAAAGGTTAAAAGTCCCCATCATAATTCTTCTTTTTACCTCTATACCAAAACCATCATCCCTTGTTTTTTGGTACATTTCAGTTAAGCCCTCTGCATCTGTTCTTGAACCATATCTTGCTCCATCAAACCTTGATAAATTTGATGAGGCTTCAGAGGTAGCAACAATGTAATATACAGAAATAGAGTATTCCAACTCTTTTAAATCCACTACATCAACAATTGCTCCTTTTGATTTTAACATTGAAATAATCTTATCAAAATGTTCTATTATCTTTTTATCTGCATTTTTGTTGTATACAAATTTTGGTACTACAAATTTTTTGCCTTCTAACTTTTCGTCGTTAATATTTTCTAATAAACTCTTGTTAAAATCTATTGTAGTCGAATCTTTTTCATCTTTACCTTTCATAATATCAGTAATTAGAGCAACATCCTTCACATTTTTACTAAATACTCCTATTTGATCTAATGAGGAAGCAAAGGCTGTTAACCCATATCTTGAAAGAATTCCATAAGAAGGCTTATAACCAACAACACCACAAAAAGATGCAGGTTGTCTAACAGATCCTCCAGTATCTGAACCCAAAGAAAACGGCACCATGTCTGCTGCAACAGCTGCAGCAGAACCTCCAGAACTTCCACCAGGTACTCTTTCTAAATCCACTGGATTTTTTACTGGACCAAAAGCTGAATATTCGTTAGAACTACCCATTGCAAATTCATCTAAATTTGTCTTTCCTATAACAGAAAAACCTTTTTCTAATAACTTTTTAACAACTGTGGCAGTATAAACCGAGTTGTAATTTTTCAATATTTTAGAGGCACAAGTTGTTTTAGTTCCCTCTATATTCATGTTGTCTTTAACAGCAAAAGGTATTCCATAATAAGGACCTTCTTTATTTCCCTCAACAAAAACATCGCTAATAAAGGCGTTTATTTCAGAATTTTTTTGTTCTAAAACTTTTTTGTATTCATCTATTTTGTTAGTTCCCTTTATCTCTTCAAGCATTTTTACTCCCCTTCCCTACAATTATTTCTTCTAAATCTTTTTCATCAATATTATATTCTTTTGAACACCATTCACATTTAACTTTTATTCCACCTTGTTTTTTCATGTCTTCTAATTCTTCTATATCAAAACTTACCAAAGAATTTTTTACTCTTTCATCATTACAATCACATTTGTATTGGGCATTTTTTTCTTCAATGTAATCCGATTCTCCAAAAATATTTATCAAATCTCTTAAGTCATTGCCTTTATCAAGATAAGAAGTAATAGGGGGTATACTCATAAACCTTTTTTCATAATCTATAAGTTCATTTTCGTTCATTGATTGATCAAGAATTTGAAGCATTATTCCGCCAGAAGCCCTGACTCCATCTTTATCCAAAAGAACCCCCAAGGAGACTGCAGAAGGTATCTGTTCTGCTTGATTCATATAATAAGCAATATCTTCTGCTATTTCCCCAGAAATGATCTCCACATTAGAAGTAACTGGATCCTTTAATTCCATATCCCTAATAACGTGAAGATTCCCTTCGCCTATTGCTTTTTGAACATCAAAATGGCCGTTTTCTTTAAACATGGCTTCTATTTTTTTATTTTTAATATAAGATTTTACATTTAAATTGTTATCTGATTTTGCAACTACTTCACCAGCTGGACCATCTCCATCAAAAAATATAGATACTTTTTCTTTTTCACTCATCCAAGTCCCAAGAAGTATGGCAGCAGTTGAAACCCTACCTAAGATAACAGTTGACATTGGATACAAATCATGTATTTTCTGCATATGAATTGTCATATTTGTTGAATCTACGGCAACAACTCTTACTTTATTATTTGCGAATCCAGCTTGAATAACTCTATTCACTTTACCACCTCGTTGTAAATTCAACTCCCTAATTTTAGAGGGATTAAATTGTTTTTTATATTTTTCTTTTTACTTATTTTATGTAATTTTTGAAAATTGATAAAAGATTACTTTATATAAATTTACAAGTTTAATATTTAGTACATGCCTCGCAAAATATAGACTTTTAGCATGAAAAATGCCGTTAATTTGTAGATCATCTCCAATTAAAATGTTATAAAATCAAATATTATTAAAGCTATAAAACTTGCTCCTACAACTCCTATTAACAAATAATGTATATATCTCCAAATCCTCCAAGAAGAGGTGGAAAATCTTATTGGTGTCAACCACCCAAAAGTAAACCCCGCGGCAAGACCGCCTATATGGGCAAAATTGTTTATACTTTGTGACGTAAATCCAAGAAAAACATTAATTAAAATTATTGGTAATAATGCAGTTCCCGTCATTCCTCTTAGCATTGTCGGTGTGTCATCTCTAAAACCAGCTCCAAACAAGAGACCTATTAACCCAAATATAGCTCCAGATGCACCAACTGAAAAACTACCTGGTATAATTAATTGTGTTAAAATATTTCCAACAACACCTGATATAATGAAAACAGAAAAATATTTATAAGGCCCGTATACTTTTTCCACTACATTTCCAAAATAAAATAAAGCAAACATATTAAACAAAATATGTAAAAATCCACCGTGAACAAACATACTCGTTATCAACCTTATCCATTGCCCTTCTGCTACCAGCGGACCGTATTGAGCACCAAAAATCAAAAGAATTCTTGGATCGTTGAACGCTGAAAGACCTCCGAATACAAACATTAAAATAAATATTAATACATTTGCTCCGATTAAATAATTAGTTATGGTTCTTTGCATTATTTCTCCTCCCTTGTTTGAAAAATAGCTGCAGATGCTGCTCCCAATATTCCTGCATTTTCTACTAAATCTGACTGTTCAATTCTATAAGTATCAATAAAACTTCTCATAATGTATTTCTTTACCCTTTCTCTTAAAGGCTTAAAAAGCGTTTCTCCTGCTTTTGACATTCCCCCACCTACTACTATCATTTCTGGGTTGAATATGTGTATGTAAGCGCCAAAAGCTCTTGCCATAGCATCTATTGTATCTTGTACGACAGTTTTTGCAAGATAATCCCCTTGTTCAAAAGCTTTAAAAACATGTTTAGATTCAATGTTTTCTATTGTTTGGGCCATTTTAAGAACCAAAGAATCTGGGTATCTTATAGCAAGTTCTTTTGCATGTCTTGCTACGGATTTTGCAGAAGCTATTGACTCAAGACAGCCTCTATTTCCACAACCACATAAAGGGCCATTTGGAATAACTACAATATGACCTAATTCTGCACCAATTCCGTCATTTCCTGTCATAAAAACCCCATGAGTAACTACGCCTGATCCAACCCCAGTTCCTAATGTTATAGCAACAAAGTTTTTCATCCCCTTTGCCTTGCCAAAATACCATTCGCCTAAGGTAAATGAATTTGCGTCATTTTCAACAAACACATCTTTGTTTGTTAGTTTATTTAGTTTTTTGGATAGTTTAAAATCATGCCATTCGGGAAAATTTGGAGAGAATCTTACTATACCCTTTTTTCTATCTATAGAACCTGGTGATCCTATTCCAATTGCATCTATATCAAGATCAGGAGAAAGACTTTTTACTACTTCATAAATATTTTCAACAATTTTATCAGGCCCTTTGTATACTTCTGTAGGCCTGCTTGTTTTCTTTAAAAGGCCTTTATCTTCATCAACAAGACCAGCCTTTATTTCTGTTCCTCCTAAATCTATTCCTATTAATTTCATCTTTATCACCATCCATTATCTTGTTTTTTTAAAATCTTTTATGAAAGCTATAATTATGGAAATGAAAGAAGAAAAAAAGTACAAAACTGTTTGTACAAAATATTGAAAAATATATTCTGATTGCGGATCACTCATTTTAGTAAAAAAATAGGTTGTGAAAACAAAACCTATTATTGAAGGAATATACTTATATAACGGAGAAATATCTTCGATTTTTGAAATTTTAACAGTTGCAATGACCAAAAAAGAAACCACTAATATGTTTAAAGCTAAAACTGCAATTATCATTTTTTCACCTCAATTGTTATAATTATCATATACATTATAATATATTTTTATTAATTATTAAAAACTTTTTTAAAAAGGAGGTATTAACGTTGAATATCGGATTAATTATGTCAGCTGGGAGAGGAGATCGTTCGGGTTTAAAATACCCTAAACAATTTTATAGGATAAAACATAAATCTATATTAAAAATATCTGTAGAAAAACTTTTTTACAACAAAAATATAGATGAAGTTATCATAGTCACCAATGACGAATTTTACAAAAAAACAGAAGAAGAGATAAGAAATATGGGAAATATAAAATTAGTAACAGGCGGAAAAACTAGACAAGAAAGTGTATTCAACGGTTTAAAATACATTAAAGAAAATTATAATAATGTAAAATTTGTTTTCATTCACGATTCAGCAAGACCTTTTATCAGTGAAAAACTTTTGAATAATGTATATCGAGGAGTTAAAGAAAATGATTCTGCCATTCCTGTTATAGATGCTACTGAAACTTTATCTTTTGTGGAAAAAGGGATAATTAAAAAAATGATCGATAGGAATAAAATCAAGATTCACCAAACGCCACAAGCCTTTAATTTTGAAAAAATTTTTTCGGCTTATGATGAATTAGATGGAAATTTACACAATTTCACTGATGATGCTTCAATATATTTGAATAAATATAATTCCGTTTATACTGTTAAAGGTGACAAAATGAATGTAAAATTAACTACTCCAGAAGACTTTGCTATTGGTGAGGTAATAGTAGACAAGAGAATTTAAAAAGAGGCGATATATAAATTAAAACCCGCATAAATGCGGGTTTTGTATTAAAAAGCAACTCCTATATTGACGTCTAATTTTAAACCTGTTATTGTTTCTGGTAATTGAGCTGTTGGTTCAGCAACCCAGTTAAAATGATATTCTAAACCACCGTTTACTATAAATCTGTTGTTTATCAAATAATAGTATGATATTCCTGGTTTTAAAGAAAATATGACATGTTGAGAATCCGGGTCAACATTATTTGTGGTTTCTTCAACGTCTAAAGCAATTAAGTTGTCCCTACCCATACCAACAAGAGCTTTTATCATTATCCCTTCGAATATGTTTTCAAAACTATAAAATACCCCAATTCTATAAAAAGCGTGTTTTACATGAGTAGAGCTGAATTCATCATCGTATACTTCAAATTCGTGCATCCAACCGCCGTTATCCATACTATTTGAAAAGGTCAACAAATCAATTTTAACATGCTTGTTTAGTAACAAGGCTAATGGATCTACCGCTATAGCTGTAGTTCTTCTTTCGAGCCCTCTTCTTTTTAAATCATCTATAAGTTCTTGAGGAATGAGTTGTGGTTCTACTTTTGGCTTTTGTTGAACAACTTCAGATTTTTCTTCTGGTTCAGAGGGATTCAAAAGAGCATTTATTTCTTCTACAGTTAAATCTTTTTCTGATATTTGAAAAATATCGTCTCTATCTATTTGATAACGAAACCCGTCAATAATTGCAACTATGTTTTCCTCATTTTCTTCTTCTATCTCCCCAATAAAATACATCCCATCTTCGAGTATTATCGTTGCTGAAAAACTGACCATTGTTAATAGAAGTACTATAAAAATTACTAAAAATGTTTTTTTCATAAAATACCCCCTTTTTTAACACATTATATCATAATATTTACTTTTTATTTATAATTTTATCAGTCAAATGTTTTTTATTATCTTTTGAAATATATCTATGCCAATATTTATCACTTTTGAAGAAGGTAAGAATTGTGGATTGTGTAAACCAAATTGTTGCCCTTCGTTTGTTCCAAGCCAAAACATAAAAGAAGGATATTTTTGGGTAAAAAATCCAAAATCTTCTCCTGTAAATTTGAATCCTACATCAGTTATTTTATATTCGTCTTTCAAAATTTCTTCTACCTTGTCATATAATTCCGCATCAACAATGACTTCTTTATAAAATGAGCCCATATCAAATGTTGTTTCAACACCTGTTATATTTTCTATCCCATTTAGAATATTTTTCATATTTTCTCTATACTTTTCACAAGATTTTGAATCTGTACTTCTTAAAGTTCCTTCAATTTTAGCCGTAGGAGCAATTATGTTTCTAACATTACCTGCTTGCATTTTACCAACACCAACAACCAAAGGAATTTCTGGATTTTTTGGCATTTTTTCTATTTGGTCTAAAAACATTCTTGCTGCGTCTAAAGCGTTTTTGCCTTTATCTGGTCTGGCACAATGAGCTGCAACTCCCTTGAAATCAACATCAAATTCCATGGCAGAAGCAAACAATGTTCCTTTTGTGGATGAAATAGTACCAAGGTCGTATTCATCAGTAACATGCAACGCAAAAGCGTTTTTTATTTTATATTTATCAAGAAAACCTGTTTTTAATATTTTTTCTGCACCACCACCATGCTCTTCAGCAGGCTGAAAAACAAATATTAGATTCTTTTTAATGTCATTCTTCATAACTTCTAAAATAGTTCCATAAAGAATAGATGAATGCACATCATGTCCACATGCATGCATGTTGTTGTTTTTAGAAGAGAAATCTACACCTGTTTTTTCTTTTATTGGAAGAGCGTCTATATCTGCTCTAAAAAGAGTGTATTCTTCTCCTAAATTTTGTGTATACACGCATATCAAACCAGTTTCAAGAAGACGAAATAGTTCTAAGTTGGAGTTGTATTTTTCTTTTGCCTTTCTTATGTTATCTACTATAAATTGTGTTGTTTTATATTCGTTAAAAGCGACTTCTGGAATTTTATGCAATTCTTCCCTAAATTCTTTTGGAGATAATATCATAATATACACCTCAATCTTTCTACAATTTTGTCTATCTCAGAATAAGTTATATTCAAAGCTGGAAGAAGTCTAATTACTTTATTCTGCAAAACATTTATTAATAGACCATTTTTTATTCCTTTTTCAATTAAGCCTTCATCACTCTCTTTTAACTCTATCCCTACCATTAAACCTTTGCCCCTTATTTCTTTAATTTTATCAGATTTAATTGTTTCTAATTTTTTAATTAAATAAGTCCCTTTTTCATTTATTTCTCCATTTATTTTTTGAAGTTCTTCTAAAACAATTTTTGAAGCTGCGATGGCCAAAGGATTCGGGGCAAAAGTAGAACCGTGATCTCCTTTTTCAAGATGTTTTGCTATCTTATCTTTCATAACAACTGCACCAAGGGGTATCCCCCCACCAAGTGCTTTAGCAAGGGTAATTATATCTGGTTCTACATCAAATTCCTCGAAAGCATACTTGTATCCTGTTCTGTACAGTCCGGATTGTATTTCATCTGCAATTAAAATAGAATTATTTTTTAATGAATATTCACGTATTAAATCAATAAAATCTCTATCTATTAGTTTTATTCCTCCTGAACCTTGGATCACTTCAAAAACAATAGCCTTTATATCTTTAATTTTAGAAAATATATTTTTCAATTCTTCTAAATTGTTGAACTCACATTTTATTGTGTTTGGCAATAAAGGTTTAAATGGCTTAGTTAAATTTTCAAATCCATTCACAGACAATGCCCCCAGTGTTCTTCCATGAAAAGAGTTTGAAAAATAAAGAATTTTTGAATCACCAATTATCTTTTTAACAGTTTTTAGCGCAAATTCCATTGACTCTGTACCCGAATTTGTAAAAAACACCTTTTCATCTTTATCAGTGAGAAGTTCAGCAACCTCCTCTGTGTTTTCATCGAGGAAAAAATTAGACAAATGAGAATGTTTTTTTAGTTTTTTTATTATAGCCTCATTAACTTTTTTGTTTGTGTGTCCAAGCGCCATTACACCTATTCCGGAGAATGTGTCTATATATTTATTTCCATTAATATCATATATATATATTCCTTCAGCACTTTTTACATTTATTTTATATGGAGTGTACATTTCTAAATATCTCATAATTCAAATTCCTCAGTTAATTCTTTTACTGCTTTTTCTTTATATTTTTCTTCTATCAAGCAAGAAATTTTTATTTCCGAAGTAGTAACCAACTTTATTGGAATGGAATTCAGTCTACTAAAGAACCTATATGCCACTCCTTTTTCTTTTTTCATTCCCAATCCAACTATAGATAATTTAGTGAGTTTATCTTTATATTCCACTGTTATTCTATCATGTTCTGATGTGTATTTATCTAAATAATTTTTTACTTCTTCTATGCTTTCATCTACTACAGAAAACGACATATCAATACTTTTTTCATGGTATATGATACTTATCATATCTATGTTTATATTGTATTTTGATGCCGATTCGAAAATATCGTTTACAAATTTATAGTTATTTGGTAAATTCAAAACATTTACTTGTATTTGGTTATCGTCAAGGCTCAATCCTGTTACCACAGGAGCTTCAAAACCTACATCCATTATTACACTTCCTTTTTCATCGCTAAATGATGCTCCACAATATATCTTAGTTTTGTATTTTTTTGCCAATTCAACTGCTCTTGAATGCAACACTTTAGCTCCTAATTTTGACATTTCCAACATTTCATCATATGAAATAACAGATATCTTTTTTGCTTTAGGGTATTCTTTTGGATCAACTGTGTATATACCTGGGAAATCAGAGTATATCTCACAATCTGTGTTAAATATAGAGGCTACAGCTACTGCTGAAGTATCTGAACCGCCTCTGCCCAAAGTGGTGTAATCTCCATCATCTGTAACCCCCTGAAAACCTGTCAAAACAAGAATATCGTTATCCTTTAAATGCTTTTCTATTTTATTTTTATCAAAATCTTGTATTATAGCCTTTGTATATGATTCATTTGTGGTAATCCCAGCATGATGAGCGTTTATAGATTTTGCTTTTAAACCTAAGTCAGATAATGCTATGGACATTAATGATGCTGTTATTTGCTCTCCAGTAGTTAACAACATGTCCATTTCTCTGGGGTTTTTAGAATCTGAAATTTCTTTAGCTAAATTTGTTAACTCATCAGTTGTTTTTCCCATGGCAGAAACAACAATTATCATTTTTTCGTATTCTTCGAACCTTTTTGATATTTTTTTTGCTATAGCTTTAATTTTATCAGCAGATGAAAGTGAGCTTCCACCATATTTTTGAACTAATATATTCAAATTAACACTCCCTATAACTGCCTCAAACTTAAAATCATTTGAGTTTTTGCCTTTGTTTTCATGTCTATTTTTTTTATTTCTTTTGCAGGGACTCCTGCAACCAAGGTATTTTTTGGAACATCGTTTACAACAACAGATCCCGCTGCCACAACAGAACCTTTACCTATTTTCACACCTTCTAAAACTACTGCATTGGCACCAATCAAAACATCATCTTCAACCACTACTGGATCAGCGCTGGGAGGTTCTATAACTCCTGCCAAAACAGTTCCGGCTCCTATATGGCAATTTTCCCCTACAGTGGCCCTACCTCCCAAAACAACGTTCATATCGATCATAGTGTTTTTACCAATTTGAGCACCAATATTCAAAACAGCTCCCATCATTATCACACAGCCATCACCAATTTCAACCATATCTCTTATGTGTACTCCAGGTTCTATTCTTGCGTTAAATTTAGAATAATCGGCCAATGGAATAGCAGAATTCAATCTATCCATTTCAACTCTATAGCTATCTAAATCATCTTTTAAAGATTCCTTTATTTCTGCCAAATCTTTATACTCGCAAAAAACAACTCCCGAAATTTCATCTCCATAGTATTCGTATGTAGATAATATTTTATCCAAATTTTTTCCTCTTATATAGAGTTTTATTGGCGTTTTCTTCTCTGAGTTTGATATAAAATCTATTATTTCTTTTGAGTTCATAATTATTCTCCTTTATCTCATTAAAATTTCTTTGAATGTATATAGTCCATTTTCTAAATTATTTATTCTTTTGGCACTTAATAACACACCTTTTGTAAAAGCTTCTCTTGAATATGCTCTGTGTGTTAGTTTTATTATTTCCCCAGTGGTTGCAAATTCAATTTCATGTTCACCAAATTCCGAACCAAGTCTTTTAGAATGGATTTCTTCAACCTCTTTATCTATAATGTTTTTTAACAAAATAGCTGTTCCAGATGGTTTGTCTTTTTTGAACCTATGATGAGTTTCGGTAATCTCAATATCATAAGAATCGTCAATAAAGTCGTTCATCTTTTTCAAAAGTTCTGTCATAATGTTTATACCTATTGAAAAGTTAAAGCTCTGTATGACAGGTACTTTTTTTGATATTTCCCTTAGTTTTTCAAAATCATTTTCATCTAATCCCGTTGTCCCAATTATTAGAGGGACTTCTTTCTCTTCTATAATTCTTAGCGTTTCTAAAAAAGCACTTTTAATCGAAAAATCTATTATTATTTCAGGTTTTTCTATTTCTTCTTCCTTTTCAGAATCTTTCCAATAAACTAATTTATGCCCATTTTTATCAAACAGTTCCTTTATAGCTTTTCCCATTTTCCCAGAATAACCTATTAGACCGTATTTCATATCATTCCCAACTTTCTCATTTCTTGTAATATTAACTCTTCTTTTTCTTTTGATAATTTAAATAAAGGTTTTCTTAGATTGTTGTTTGACAATCCAATTTTTGACATCGCAAATTTTATTGGAATGGGGTTTACATCTATAAACATCAAATTCATCAAATTCAAATATTTATAAAAAATTTCTCTTGCTTTTTGATAATCGCTTTCAAATATATTAGTTGTTATCTGTTTCATAGCTTTTGGAGCCAAATTTGAAAATACTGATATAACTCCGTCTCCTCCTGAAAGAATTAGAGGAAAAGCTTGATCATCGTTACCAGATAAAACCTTCATTTTGGAAGAACAAAGATTTATTGTCTTCAAAACCTGGCTCATATCACCACTTGCTTCTTTAATTGCCACTATATTTTCTATTTTGGATAGTTCTTTTGCAGTTTCAGGCAATATGTTAACCCCTGTTCTTGAAGGGACATTGTAGAGTATTATTGGTAGACTTGTATTTTCTGCTATATAGTTATAATTTTTTACAAGTCCTGCTTGATTTGTTTTGTTGTAATAAGGGGTTACAATTAACAAACCATCTGCTCCATCTTCCTCAGCTATTTTGTTGAGCTTAAGTACTTTTTCGGTGTCATTTGAACCTGTCCCAACTATAACTGGTACTTGACCATTGGACATTTTGACAGCTATCTTAGTTAATTCTCTTCTCTCTTCAATTGAAATTGTTGGAGATTCTCCAGTAGTTCCTAAAACTATCAAAGCATCTATTTCATTCTGTATTTGAAATTCAAGCAAAGCTTCGTATTTTTTGTAATCTATTTCCCCATTGTCTTTAAAAGGGGTTATTAAAGCTGTTCCAACACCTCTAAACATATTAAAGACCTCCTATAATTGTTTTTGTATAATCCTCGTAAGTTTCGTCTCTTCTTATTTTTTTTATCTTTTTATCTTTGGTATATAGATATTCCGCGTGCCTGAGTTTCCCATTATAGTTAAACCCCATGGAATGTCCATGTGCACCTGTATCGTGTATTGCCAGTAAATTTCCTTCTGAAGTAAATGGAAGAACCCTACTTACAGCAAATTTATCGTTGTTTTCACAAAGTGACCCGACAACATCGTATTTCTCTTCTTCATTAGTTTCAAAGGATAGATTGGTTATATGGTGATAACTACCATACATCCCAGGCCTCATGAGATCTGCCATTGTAGCGTCAACCCCCAAAAAATTTTTAAAAGTTTTCTTTTTCTTTATCACCTTTGTTACTAAGTATCCTGAATCACCTGTTACATATCTTCCGGATTCTGTAAATATTTTTGGTTTTTTATCAGTATGTTTAAAAAATTTTTCGTAGTTTTCTTTTATGCTTAAGGAAATTTCTTCCAAGTCTATTTTTTCTTCTGGCTTGTAAGGAATTCCAATTCCACCACCTATATTTACAAAGTCAATTATTATTCCACATTCATCTTGAATATCTTTTGCAAACTCGAATATTGATTCTGTATAGTTTGAAAACATCTTGGGATTTTTTTCATTTGAAACTACCATTGTGTGTAACCCGATTTTTTCAAAACCTTTTTTATAAAGAAAATTTACTGCCTTTTTAATTTGCTCTTTTGTTGATCCAAATTTTGATTCTGTAGAATCTCCTATTATCTTGTTTTTAACGCCACCTGGATTTAATCTAAAACTTATTTTTTTTGGGGTCATCTTTTTTTCAAAAAGTTCAAAAATATCTTCATACCAATCGATATTTATTATACAGTTGTTTTTAATTGCAAATTCGTATTCTTCCAATGTTGTAAGGTTTGAAGTGAACATGATGTCTTTACCTTCAAACCCTGAATCTATTGCTAATTTTATCTCATTAATAGATGCTGCGTCGACTCCACATTTATTTTCTTTCATTATTTTTAGTATGTGTGGGTTAGGATTCGCTTTAATGGCAAAAAATTGCTTGTAATCAGCCCAAACAAAAGCATTTTTTAGCTTATCTATTTTACTTAATATAGTACTTTCATCGTAAATGTTGAAAGGTGTTCCATTTTTATTTGCTATTTCAGACAGAACATCTTTTGGGATGCTTACATCTTTCATAAATCTACTCCATTTATTTCAATGTGTTTTTTCATTATTCTTACAGCATTTGTTGCTGCACCAACTCTAACGTTGTTCGCCATGACCCAAATTAAAAATGTTCTTTCGTTTAACTGTCTCAACCGTGATACATAAGTCATTTTATCGTTTTCAATTTCCAGTGGAGTTATAATTTCATTATTAAACACAACATTTTCTGAATTTGCTATTAAATCCTCAACTAATTGAATATTTGTACTTTTTTTTGTCTTAAAAGTTATGGATTCTGAATGACCATAAACTACCGGAACTCTAACTGCGGTTGGAATGACTATTATTTCATCGTCTTCGTATATTTTTATAGTTTCATTAACCATTTTCATTTCTTCTGTTGTGAATCCATTTTCTTCATAATCACCAATTTTTGGAATTACGTTTCTATGAATTTCCTTTTCAAAATGTTTTGAAACTTTGTGTCCTTTTTCTTGAGAAATTAATTCTTGAATTCCTTTGTTTCCAGCTCCAGATACAGCTTGGTAAGTAGAAACATTGATTTCCTCTATTTTTAACTCTCTCTGAACGTTATTCAAAGCCAAAAGCATTTGAATTGTCGAACAGTTTGGGTTTGCTATAATCCCTCCATAACCTTTTAACTTATGACTGTTTATCTCTGGTACAACCAGAGGGATTTCCTTTTCCATCCTAAATGCTGATGAATTATCTATAACCACGCTACCGCTATCTGCAGCAATTGGAGCAAAGCGACTTGATATGTCTCCACCAGCCGAAAAAAGAACATAATCATATTCTTTTTTCATGGATTCTTCTTTCAGTTCTTTAACTACTAATTCTCTATCATTGTATTCAAGAATTTCTCCCTCACTTTTTTTGCTTGCATACAAATCTAAGTCCTTTAAATTCAGATCTGATAACTCATCTACTATTTTTCTACCAACTTCTCCTGTTGCACCTACTACTGCTACTTTCATAGTTACACCTCCGAAAAATAAAAAACTCCCCTATTAAAAAGGAGAGTTTATAATAAATTATATTTATTATCATTTTGACGGCTCTCCACGTAAAACGTGACAGTAGTACAGGTATTATCTGTACTCCCAGAAAAGAGTTTTGAGTTTCTCTTTCCTTCGGCAACTTTACCTTTCACATATCTTCATAGCTTCCTCAAGCTCAGATATGTTACTCTTTTCAGTTGCGCCTCCGTTCGTAATACTAACTATTTACTTATATTTAAAATAACATTTTAAAATTAACTAAAAATAAACTTATTGTTAAAATTCAATTTTCTGGAATTACAAACACTTGGTTTGGAAATATCAAATCAGGATTTTCTATGTTGTTTTTCTCAGCAATAGACTTATAATCTACCCCGTATATTCTTGATATCTTTAAAAGCCAATCACCAGACTCTACAGAATATTTCAGAGTAATTTGTTCTGCCATATCTTTTATATCATTGTAAGTTAAAGGTACTGTGTTGTCTATAGTTAAGCTGCCATCATTGAATATCTTTTCCGCTTTAATTCTGTGAATCTTATTCCAGTTTGTTCCAATGATTTCCCAATTTTGATCTGGGAACTCTTTTAATATACCATTTTTAACGTTTATTATATAATCCTCTATAAAATCTGGTATATAATAATTTTTGTATTTTTCAACATCTTTAGAGCTCAAAACCACCTTAGGTAATTCTTCAGTGAATATTTCTCCATTCTTACTAAATTCGTTTTCTGCTCTTTCTGAATTAGTAACCAATAAGTATTTTTCTTGATCATATATAGTGTTGCTTCCATAATCTGTCAAATCTACAATTCTGTTTCCATATTCTTTACTAATATCTATTCTATAATTTATTCCTTTGAAAATATCGTAAAGCTCATGATCTTTACTTGAGCGAGTTATTGTTAAATGCTCTTTTTTATAGGTGTCGTAAAATTCAACAGACCATTCTAAATAATCTTTTAGCTGTTTACCAGTCATTTCAACTATATATAAAGTATTTTTCTTTGGGTAGAATTTGTTTATGTACCTTTTAGATATCTCGTTATTTATTTCTAAATTTTCAGTATATATAGGGGTTGAAGATATTTTTATTTCTTTTTCAAAGATTTGATTTGCATAGTATAGCTGAACTTCATTGATAAAATCGGTAATTTTTGTTGGTTTTAACCAATAACTATCTATTTGATCTAACCCTTTTTCATAAAAAAAGTCTTGATTAACAACTTCCCCTATAATTTTCGTTAAGCTCTCTAAAGAATTTTCATGATATTGAATAAAAATTTCTTCTATTCTATGTAATGGTAGTATAACTCTATCGTCATTTTTTACAGGGATCTTGTTAATTGTTGCTTCATCTTTTTTTATGTTGTAATATATATTAAAAAGTGTTTCAGAAGAGTTATTTATAATAAATTCTCTTGATGAATCAGTATACTTGTTATTTATAATGAATCTATTTTTGTCCTCAAACCTTTCAACTAAAATTTGAATATCTTCCGAAGAGATAATCTCTTCTACTTCATTTCCAAAAACAATGTTTTTAAAAGATTTTGTAGCATGTGGGGTTAACAATAAATCTAATTTTAAATCAAAACCTTTTATAACATTAAAATCATTTTTAGAAGTTATCCACAAATCGTAGTTTAGATCTTCAAAAGATTCAAAAATAGCGTTTACCATTTCTTTGTCGCTATTTTTTGAAAAAGTATCACCCAAATTTATAAGAATATCTTCTTCTTCAACCTGTTCTTCTATTAATTTCGCCAATTGAGAAAAGCTTCCATCGTAATCTTTTTTATCGTATTCATAGTCATATGTTGTAAAGTCTCCTTTTATATTTGAAGTGAAATACATGTTTAGAAAAACATTTTCATCAGATACATCTGTAATCTTAGTACTATTTTCTGTTGGCTCTTGTTTATCAACCTTTGATTGCATTGAACTGTCTGTTGTTGCTTCATTAACAAGATCAGTTGTAATAGTACTGTTTTCAGTAAATTTCAGTTTGTCAATAATTGTTGATTGAGTTGAAATGTCTGTTGTTGCTTCATTTTCTGGGTTATAATCATCTTCAAAAATAGTCTCAGCTGTATTTCCATTTTCTTGGGAATTTTCTAAATTTAAATTCTCTTGATTCCCATTTAAAGTAAAAATAAATACAGTTATTAATAATATGATAACTATAAAAATCATCCATAAAACATTCTTTTTATTCATAATATGCCTCCAAAAGACATTAATTTTATTCATATAATTTTATAAATTTGACTTAAATTGTATTTGATTTATAATTGTATCGTAATTAAAATTATACCATAATTATTTAGTATGATTTAATATGGGAGGAATTTTTAATGAAAAGTTTTTTGGATGAAAGATTAGAATTAACCAACGCCTGTAAAAAAATTGCAAATGATAACTTAGTAAAAGGAACTTGGGGGAATTTTTCAATTAAAGTTAAAGATAAAATTATCATAACCCCATCTGGATATTCTTATGAGTTGATGACTCCAAACGATTTGGTTATAATTAATTTAGAAGGAAATATTCTGGAAGGCGATAGAGTTCCGTCTTCTGAATGGATGATGCATTCTGAAATTTATAAAAAAAGAAAGGACGTGGACATCATTTTACACACACATCCAAAATATTCTTCAATTGCATCTGTGACTATGGATGAAATCCCTTCTTTAATAGAAGATAGTGCAATGATTTTAGGGCCTTATATAAAAGTTACCGATTATAAATTACCAGGAACAAGGGATTTAGCAGTTGAAACTGTTAATAAGATAGGAGATAATAACGCAGTTGTTATGAGAAATCACGGACTGGTTACAGTCGGAAACTCTTTCAATGAAGTCATTTCTGCAGCTCATATAGTAGAAAAGAATATCATGATCTACATTGAAGCTTTGAAACTTGGTAAAGGTATACATTATATTAACGATGAAGATTTGAAAATGTTGAGAGACAAATACTTTAAGTCTTATAGACAAAAGTAAAGCAAGGGGTTTAATCCCCTTGCTTTATGCATTTAAATTGGGATAAGACATAAATTCGTCTATTTAAACTTCGTTGTAATATTCGAAATATTTTACCTCTAAGTCAAATTTTTCTTCCAAATATTTCCCCAATCTCTTTATACCAAAAGTTTCGGTAGAATAATGACCAGCATTTATGAAATTAACTCCCATGTCTTTTGCAATATCTCTTGTATGCTCTTCCACTGAGCCAGTAATATATGTGTCAACTTCGGGGTCGAGTTTTTCTATGAAATTAGCTCCGCTACCAGATACAACTGTAATATTTTTTGAATATTTTTTATTTTCATAATATATAAGTTTTTGATTGTTAATAATTTCTTTTACTTGTTTTATTAAATTTTGAAATTCAACTTTCTCCTTTAATTTACCTTTGTACCCAAATGTAAATTCTTCAACTATTTCTATTCCCAATTTTCTTAAAAATTCTGAATTATTTCCGTATTCAAAGCTTGCATCAAGAGGTAGATGGTATCCCAACAATGATATATCATTTTTAATAAGATTTTCTATTCTTTTCTTTTTGTATCCAGTTATATCTATAACCCCTTTTCCAAACAAACCGTGGTGAACCAATATGGCATCTGGTCCCCAAGACTTTACACTTTCAAAAAAAGTGTTGTTATAAGAAACCCCAATAGCTATTTTTTTTACTTCATGTCTACCTTCAACTTGTATTCCATTTTTACAATAATCATCAAACTGTTCAACCTTAAGTATTTCATTTATATGTTTTTCCAAATCAAATAGGTTCACTTTATCACCTCTTATAACCTGTTATATTTCTCAAGAAATCATACCTTTTCTTTTTGTCTTCTTCTTCTTCAATCCCTTTAGGAACATATCCATCGATAACTCCTAAAACACCTCTACCTTGTTCTGTTTCTGCAACTACAACTTGTAAAGGATTAGCTGTTGCTGCAAATATGTTTAAAATTTCCTGCACATTCATTAGCTGATTTTTTATACTTATAGGAAATCCATTTTTTATAATCAAAACAAAAACATGGCCTGCAGCAATTTTTTTTGCATTTTCTACTGCTGTATCAATTAGATGATCGTTATTTCCTTCGTATCTTATTAAGCAAGGCCCAGATGCTTCATTAAATGCAAACCCAAATTCTAAATTAGGGTTAACTGTTGATAGTACTTCGTATACATCTTCCACAGTTTTTATAAAATGAGACTGTCCAACTATGATATTTGTGTCTTCAGGTATTTTTAAATTCACTACATCAAAATTTATGTTCATTTTTATCCCTCCCAGTATTTTTGTCTTACTACTATTTTAATTAATAATAATATAAAAATCAAGAAAGGTTAATATTTAAGTATTCTTATTATTTTTTATTTAATTTTAAAATGATATAATATTTATTAAGTGCTGATGAATCTTTGGGGGTGGAATATGAAAATTGGAAAATTCGCAAAAAATAATAATTTGACAATTGACACGGTCAGGTATTATGTTGAATTGGGTTTATTACTACCTGAAAAAGTCAACAACCAATTTTCTTTCGATGAAAAATGTCAGAAAGATCTGGAAGAAATTATCAGTTTAAAAAACATGAGGTTTTCTATTTCACAAATCCAAAGTATTTTTTCAGTTAGAAGATTCACAAAAATTATAAACGATGATGAATTGAATTATTATGTGTCTTTTTTTGAAAATAAAAAGAATGAGTTGTTAAAAGAGAAGAAGGAAATAGATAAATCAATTAAAAATATTGAAAATAAAATTGTTGAAATTAAAAACAATTATAAAGAAAAAAATGTTGAGTTTGGAATCCCTGTCATTTTTATCCAAAATTTTTCTTGTCCAAATTGTAATAAACAATTGAATTTGGTCAAAGGTAATATTGAAAACAACCAATTATTTAATGGAGAGTTTAATTGTGAATGTGGATATAAAGCTGAAGTAATAGATGGAATTTTGGTTACAGGTACCGCAGAAACTTCTACCCCTAAAAATCTTGAAAAAGATAACCCAGGAAATATTTTTGTTAAAAAAACAAATATGTCTTTTGCAAATTTGATTTATAAGGGTATGTCTTGGATTTACAAGAGATTAAACCAAACTGATCTAAGTGATAAAATAATTCTTGAAATAGGTACAGGCTCAGGCTTTTTTTTAAAAAAGCTTATAGATTCTTTAGATGAAAGATCAGTTTACATAGCTATAGACAATAATTTGGAATTTCTAAAATCAACCAAGAAGTACCTTCAAGCAATTGGTAAAAAAGCAAACATTATTTTTATTGCATGTGATTTTAAAGATATACCACTAAAAAACGATATGGCAGATATACTCTTGGATGTTTACGGTACTGCTGATGATTCCTTGGATAAAGATTTTTATCCAATTAGAGACACCAAACACTTGTTAAAGAAAAACGGTGTATGGTACGGTACCTATATACATTTCAACGATAATTCAAAAACACTGAATACTATAAATAAAAAAGCTAGAGAAAAATACAAATCAGATTTTATAAAAAAATCTTTTTCTAAAAATGGATTCAATGAACAGGAGGTAAGTTTTTTAGGGAAAGCAACTAAATATGGTGAATCTGAGCCTTTTATTGTTGATGGTGATACTGTTTATCATTGGGGTTTTGTTTGTAGAAAACTTTAACAATCTTTTGAATAAGGAGTATTAATTATGTATGATAATGATGATTATAACGAAATGATAAAGAAAATTTTAGAGAACAACCCTGAATTAAGGAATTTTAATTTAGACTTTTTAAAAGATATCAATCCCGACGATTTAGAAGAAATAATATCAAAGCTAAAAGAAGCTTCTATGAAATTTCAAAAAGCTGAAGATAAAGTAAAACAAAAAGTTAATGAGAAATTATCCTTTGAAAAGAAAGAGCTGTCTATTGATTATGATAACTATTTGAAAACTATTATGATCTTTCCGTTTGCCTTGGCAGTAGGTGAGGATATATTAGAAGATAAATCAGAAGAGGGATATTTGAAAGGTGAGTTTTTTGGTAAAAAAGTTAATTTTAACTACAACAATATATATGAATTGATATCTATCAAAAAAAACGTAGCTATGAAAATAGGTCTCCTAATTAGAAAGAATTATCCAGACTTTTTAGAATTCAGAGAAGACATAATGTCTTATTTGAGAAATACTACTAATAAATATCTTGAATCTTTTGGGTTTGAAGAAGATTTTGAAATTAAAGATATCAGGGAATTTAATATGGTTGTAAAATTGAAACCAAAAAATTATGATTCTATTGAACAATTCTATGAAAATCACTTGGATTTAGAAAAAATAGATAAGTATAAAATTTTGAAAGCCTATCTAATAACAGAGTTTTCAATTGCTATAATTGATTGATAGAAATGAAACATAATATGCATAAAATTTAAACATTTATCACTTGATTTTAGATTTTTTATTTGCTATAATATAAATAAGTAACTAACTGCATGCTACATTTGGTAGCGCGGTTGTAAAAAATGGAGGTATTCACGTGAAAGGTACAGTTAAATGGTTTGACGCAAAAAAAGGTTATGGTTTCATCACAGGAGAAGATGGTAAAGACGTATTTGTTCATTTCTCAGCAGTAGATATGGATGGATATAAGAAATTAGAAGAAAACCAAGAAGTAGATTTTGAAATTGTTGAAGGCGAAAAAGGTCCACAAGCTTCAAACGTAACAGTTAGATAAATCTAACCATAATCCGCCTATTAAGGCTTAAATAAGGGTTGCTGTTTTTACAGCAACCCTTAATATTTTATATGTTAGCCTTTAATTATTTTTATTCCAGAACTTGCTCCAATTCTTGTAGCCCCTGATTTGACCATCTTTGAAGCTTTTTCAAAATCTCGTATTCCGCCAGAAGCTTTAACTTCCATATCTTCACCAACGACAAACTTCATCAAAGAAACATCTTCTTCAGTTGCTCCAGCGGTTCCAAATCCTGTTGATGTTTTAACAAATTCAGCTCCAGCCATTTTAGATAATACACAAGCAGCTATCTTTTCAGTTTTATCTAAATAGCAGGTTTCTATTATAACTTTTACCAATTTGTCTCCAGAAGCTTTAACTACCGCTTTTATATCTTCTAATACTTTGTCATACTGTCTTGCTTTTAACCACCCTATATTGATAACCATATCTAATTCATCTGCTCCATCAGAAACGGCTATTTTTGATTCTTCAGCTTTTGATTTTGAAGACGTGGCTCCTAAAGGAAACCCTATAACCGTTGCTATTTTAACCTCTGAACCTTCAAGGTTTTCTTTTGAAATTTTGACCATACCTGGATTTACACAAACTGAGAAAAATTTATTATCTTTTGCTTCTTCACAAAGTTTTATAACGTCTTTTTCAGTTGCATATGCATGTAGCAATGTGTGATCAATCATATTTGCAATATCTTCAGGTTTTACTTCTATATTTCTGTACTCATGTTTATATTCATTTTCTACTCTTTCTACTTCTTTAGATATAGCCGCATTCAAATCTTTTAAATTCAATGTTTTTCACTCCTTATTTGTATATTCTCTTACAAGTTTTCCACCCATATAATAACCTCAAACTTTCATAAAAAGGAATATCTATTATAAAATCAAAATAACTTCTGTATTTTCTTGAAAAACCATCTATAATCTTGTTCAATTCTTCAGAGTAATTAGGCCCTTTTAACCTAATTCTATAACCTGAATCTTCGTTGAAAAAACCATTTGTTTTCAATCCTTTTTTAACTAAATTGACTTTAGTTTTAAATAACACTATATCTAAACTACCAAACATTTCAACCATTTTATCAAAAATAGAATCTGCCCCTTTGTAATTTTTCATGTTGTAAAATTTCAAAAAATTATTTTCAAAGTTATCAGCTACCCCAATTTTTATTTTATTTTGGTCTACGTATGAAAATATTTTATTTGAAAACAAACAATAATTTTCTATAGAGTAGTCACTTTTATTAGAATTAAACGCTTGAATACATTTTGTGCAAGGAAATTCGTCTTTTTTCACTGCTGATAAAGCTGATGTTGATTTGTCAACATCTTTTGTAAACTGAGAGTTATAATAAATAAATAGAGATACAGTCTTTTTGGCTCTACCCTCTAAAAATGCTTTTGAAATTAAAGATCCAACTTCTTTAAAATTTTTATTATACAAATTGATCGCCATATTAACAAAAGTATAATTAGACAATTCTCCCGCTATTTTAATAAATTTATAGGCATATTCAAATTTATTTTCCTTCAAAAAAATTAACCCCATCAAAAAGTAAGGATAATAGCTATTTTTCTTTTTTTCAACTAAACTTTTGGCAAATTTAAGCTTATCTTGGTCACCTCTAAAAACTTTTAACACCCCTAAATTGAAAAGTGATTCTATATCTCTTCCTGATAAAAAAAAGTTTTCAGCTTTTTCAAAATCATTTCTAAGAAGGTGCATCAATCCAAACTGATTGTTATACTCACTTGGTGACTTTGAAGAAAGCCTGTTTTCAAAATAGAGAGAGAGTTTTTCATCTGATATGTTAATATCATAAATAACAAAATCCATCCATGTTTTTAACTTAATAATAGGAATATTTAATGTATTACTCTCTAAATCATAGTTATATATCGTTGTTTTCTTTTTTTTCATTTCTTCGTTTGATTCGTAGTTAATCCCTTTTTTACTCAAATCTTTTTTAAATTGGTTTCTTAATTTATAAATATTTTTTAATTTATCGTTTTCATTAGGCATCTTTTTCCACCTTTCTTGAAAGATTAAAGCTATAATACTGGTTATTTCCTATAATGATATGATCGTTTAGTTTTATACCCAATATTTTGCCCGCTTCTTTAATCTTATCAGTTAACTCTATATCTTGAATACTTGGAGAACTGTCACCTGAAGGATGATTATGCACCAATATAATTGATACAGCATTTAGTTTAATAGCAATTTTAAATATATCTCTTGGGTGTGCTATAGAGCTATTTGCAGTTCCTTCACTTATATTTTCTGAATGAATTACATTGAGCTTTGAATCTAACAAGTAAACTCTTACAAACTCTTTTTCATAGTAGATCATATCCTGCGAAATCTCGTATGCATCTTGTGGTGATTTAATTTTTTTATATGTTACTTTTAATTTCTGAAGATGGTATCTTTTACCCATTTCCAAAGCAGCCTTCAAGTTTATAGCAGCGACTTCTCCTATGCCTTTTATTTTCACTAAATCGTTTAAATCTAATTTCTGTAGTTTGACAAAATCTCCATACTTATCAAGTATTTCTTCTGATAATTCGAAAACATTTTTTTCTTTTATCCCTCTTCTTAGAATTATTGCCAATAATTCCTTGTCTTCCAAAGATTCTTCACCATAAATTAACAATTTTTCTCTTGGAAGAAGATTTTCCCCCAATTTTATCCCCCCATTAGTTTATAAAGTTTTTAGCCTCTGGTAAAGTTCTGATATTGGTAGCCCCATAATATTATAATAATCCCCTCTTATCTCATCTATTAAAACTGCACCAAAATCTTGTATTCCATATGCTCCAGCTTTGTCATAAACATTATAATTTTCTACGTAATAAAGGACTGTTTCATCTGAAAAAGATCTAAAATGAACATCTGTTTTTACAATGAAATCATAAATAGTGTCATATTTTTTAATACATACTCCAGTATAAACTTGATGCCAATTATTCTTCATCTTTTTTAAAGTATCTATCGCATTTTCTTTTGACTTTGGCTTGAGTAATATTTCCCCATCAAAATATACTATCGTATCTGCTGTTATTAAAATTTCATCGTCATCTATTTCTATTTCATTTAGCTTTTTTTCTGCTATCTCTTTCACTATTTTTTCGGGAGTTGAGCTTGTATATGACTCGTCGGTTTCTTTTTTCTTAATTTTAAACTCTTTAACTATCATTTTCAATAGCTCTTGCCTTCTTGGCGAAGACGAACCTAAAACAATCTTTTTACCTTTAATCATCCATCTAAACTCCTTTTAATAACAGATACTATAGAGGAATTTATAAAGGCACTAATTGCTCCAAAAATAACCATGTAAGGTAAATACCAAAATATACCAGATGATTTTACCACAAATATAGCAGCTACTATAACTTGAGATACATTACTGAAAAAAGCTCCTAACTCCGAAACACCTAATACGCCTATTTTTTTTATGTTCTTATAAGCAAATACCATAATAAAAGAACTCACTATACTACCAGTAAATCCTAATAAAAAAGTTGGAGAAAGTATCTTCCCAGAAAGCAAGGACCCAATCATAGTTTTCAAAAAGGCAATAAATATTGTGTTGGAATATCCATAACCATTCACTGTCGCCATCAAAACAGGAAAATTTGAAAAACCCCATTTTGCCCCTGGAACTGGTACAGGAAGAGGTAAAAAAGCCTCAAAATAATATATAGCTGACGCAAGACCTGTAAGTATAGCTAAATAAGATATTTTTTTAGATTTTTGCATACATCATCTTCCTTTATTTAAAAAGTAATCAAATCCATCACTCATTCTTATATCATTATCTGTTGAAATAAGGTAAGATTGTACTCCAAATTCCTCCTCATAATAGTCCAACGCTGGGTTATCGAACCCCATAATGAATAGAGCAGTAGAATAAGCATCAGCTATCATAGCACTTTCAGATATGACAGTTACACTTGCCAATCCTCTTGCAGGATAACCAGTTTTTGGGTCTATAAGATGATGATATCTCACGTCATCTTCAACAAAATATCTTTCATAATTCCCAGAGGTCACAACGGCACCAGATTTTAGATATATTTTTTCAACACTATCATATGGATTCGAAGAAAAAGGGTTTCTTAAGCCAATAACCCATGACAAGTTATTGTTCTTTGGACCTATAACCCCAACATCTCCTCCCGCTTCAACAAAACCACTCGCATAGGGATCTATTTGTTTAATCCTTTTAATCACCCTATCTACTGCATAACCTTTTGCTATACCCCCAAGATCTACTTCCATCCCTTCTTTTAAAAACTTTATAGTGCTTTTTTCTTCATTTATTTCTACAAGCTTATAGCTAACTTTTTCAAGATTTTTTTCTATTTGTTTCTGTGTCGGAACTTGTTTTTGAGCCTTAGTGTCATCAAATCCCCAAATTTTTATTATTGGCCTGATTGTAGGGTCAAAAGCCCCTCCTGTTATTTGAGCTAAATTTAGAGAGGATTGAAACAAAAACAAACTTTCTTCATCTAATTTTAAACTACCATTTTTGTTAAGTTGATTCACAACGCTGGATTCTACATTAGTTGAAAACTTATTGTGAATTCTATCTAATTCTTTACCAGCTATATCCAAAAGAGTTTCAGAACTTACCTTATCTCCAGCTACCCTAATATTTACAACAGTTCCAAGGACATCATACATTCTATCAGAATAAGTAGGAGTCGGCTTTGATGTAACTAAAAATATTATTAAGCCTATACCTACTATTAGTATACCAATATAAACGAATATTGTTAGATTTCTATCTCCTTTAACCCGCACTTAATACAACCTCCATTTTTATCTAAATTTTTAAACTTTATATTGTATCCACTTCTTTCTATTAAAGTTTCTCCACATTTTGAACAATATGTAGATTCATAATTCTTGTTCCAAACATTTCCCAAATAAACATGGTCAAGATATTTTTTTGCTAAATGATAAAATTCTTTCATAATGCCTATATCTGTTGGCATTTGATCGTACTTATATCTTGGGAAATATCTGCTTAAATGCAATGGTATTTTTTGAGAAACACTCGATATGAATTTGAATTCATTTTCTAACAATTTTAGATCGTTGCTGATACCAGGAACTATAAGAGTGGTTATTTCTACATGTTTTCCCTGTTTATATAAAAACTCAATGTTATTTTTGATATTTTCTAGTTCACCTTTTAATTCCTTTTTATATATTTTTTCGTCAAATGTTTTTAAGTCAATATTAAAAGCATCAATATAAGGCAACAATTCTTTTAATGGTTCTTTTTCTATAAACCCATTAGTAATCATAACATTGTAATTTTTTTCATTTTCTTGTTTTACTAATTTTGATGTTTCTAAAACATATTCATACCAGACAACTGGCTCTGAATATGTATAAGCAACACCATTAACCTTATATTTTTTCATTAAGCCTACGATCTCGAATGGTTGAATTATCTTTTTTTCTTGAGGAGAGGTTTTTGAAATCTCAAAATTTTGGCAGAACGGACAACTCAAGTTGCAGCCCCAGGTACCTAAAGACAAAATTTCTTCACCAGGTTTAAAATGAAAAAGAGGCTTTTTTTCAATAGGATCCAATCCAAAAGCTGTTATTTCTGAATAGTTTAATGAAATTAATTTGCCGTCCTGATTTTTTCTTACATCGCAAATTCCTGTTTTCCCATCTTGAATTCTACAATGATGCGGACACAAATTGCAAACTACTATATCATCTTCACTTTCATAAAATTTAGCTTCTATCATTTTATTCAGCTCCTTTATTCATACCTGTTTACCTCAAATTTAAAAATATCAAAATCATCAGAATTTATACCAGCTTTCATCTTTGTTATATAAATTTGTTTTTCGACAGTATCCACTCCTTCCAAATTAGGAAGAAGAACACCTCTATGAAATCCTTTTTGTAATACAATCCCAAATTTTTGCGGGTTTAGTTCATCTTTTTTGTTTACTTTTTTCAAATCTCCTAAAACATCTACACTTATCTTTATATTTTTTAATTCTTTTTCTCTCAGTTCATCAAAACGAGGATCTTTAAAAGCTGCTGAAATCGCATTATGATAAATTTCTTCATAAAGATTCTCATAATAAGGCTCAATAGTTCCTATACAGCCTCTCAAAGAATCGTCATTATTATGAATGGTTACAAAACATCCTCTTTTAATCTTAAAATCTTCATCATTTTTATAAATACTGAAATCAGAAACACTCTCTTTTTCAAACTGTGATTTGATTACCTCGAAAGCTAATTTTACATATTTATGCATAATATCACCCCCTATATTATAACATGAAATATATTTCTATGTAGGTATGGTTTGAATTTATAGGCAAAAAAATGTATAATTTTTATTGAAACCAAATTCAAAGGGTGGAAAATAATATGAAACTTGATTTAAATGGTTTTAATCAGTTAAATATGATTTTGATGTTTGGTATAACTGTTTTATCAAATATATTTGTAGGGTTAGGTCTTGGCTGGATTTTTGATGAATTTTTCAACCAAAATTTTTTTAAGATCATTTTTATGTTTTTAGGAATCGCATCAGGATTATATTTTGGGATTAAAGATCTTATCAGAGAGGCTGATAAATATGACAAAGCTGAAAGAACTTCTAAGAAGACTGACGATAAAAACGATAATAATTTCGATAATTGAATTTTTAATTTTATTGATTTTTTATGGTTTATATTCTTTTTGGATATTTTGGGGATCCTTGGGAGCTATTTTGGGATTTTGGTTAATCGGTAGTGACATAAAAAAAATGGTTTATAATATTGACGTTAAAAAAAAGAAAAAGTTAGATAAAGGTTATATTTTTAGGTATATTTTATATGGTATAATATTATTCATACCAGCTATATTTTCAGAAAAATCAATTGTGCCTGTTATAGTTGGAATATTTAATTTGAAAATTGTTCCTTTTTTCGAAAAATAATATGGAAATACCCGGGGGTGTTTTAATTGGTAAAAGAAAAGCGTTTAAACCGTAGTATTTTAGTTTTTTTTATTCTTTATGTAGCTTTGGGTATTGTTAATTTTTTTATTTATGACCAAGAATTAACAGGCGTAGCCCAGAGATGGAGTGTTAATCTTGGAGAGAGTAGCAGTATCTGGACACAGATAAATCCAATGACTTTAATTATGTCTGGACTGATTATTTTGATTTTAATATTCTTTGCAAGAACTGTTAAATTCGAAAGAATCCCTGGTAGAAAACAAAGCTTAATAGAATTAATGTTCGATTATTTTTGGGAGTTGGTAGAAGATTCAGTTCCTGACAAAAAATTTAGAAAATCTACTTTCATTATTTCTATGAGTTTATTTCTTTTTATTGCTTTCGCAAATGTAATAAGTGGAATTCCCGGTATAGATGTAGTTCCTACTGGTGATGGAGGACTAAGTATCGAGCTATTTACTAACACTTGGTATACTCCTACATCTGATTTAAACACTAATTTGACTTTTGCTTTAATGGTTTTTGTTATTAGCCATTTTTTTGCAATAAGGTCAAAAGGATTTGGAAAATGGCTTAAATCATTTTTCGAACCAACTCCTATTATGTTTCCAATGAATTTAATCAGTGAACTTGCAAAACCAATTTCTCACTCATTAAGGCTTTTTGGCAATATCATGGGTGGAAGCATATTGGTATTGATTATTTCTTATATGCTTAAATATTTTGTTCTCCCTGTATTTTTATGGGGATTTTTTGGTTGGTTTGTTGGCCTTATTCAGGCTTTTGTTTTTGCATTATTGGCTATTGCTTATATAGGATCATTATTAGAATAAAACCTAAAAAGGAGGAGTATTTATATGGATTTACAACAAATGCTTCAAAGTTTAATTACAGAAGGCGGAGCAATCGGTTGGGGATTGTATTACTTAGGTAAATTGTTAGGCGCAGGATTGGCTATGGGTATTGGAGCTATTGGACCTGGTATAGGAGAAGGTAACGTTGGAGCTCACGCCATGGATTCAATTGCAAGACAACCTGAAATGTCAGGTACTATAACAACCAGAATGCTTTTAGCTATGGCTGTTACAGAGTCAACAGGTCTTTACTCACTTGTTGTTTCATTAGTATTATTATTTGTTCTTCCGTAAGATTCAAGATTAAAACCCAAAAAAGGGGTGAAGTATATTGTTATCATTTAATTTGACTTCAATAATAAACTTATTGGGTTTTTTAGTTTTCATGCTATTTATGTATAAACTATTATATAAACCTTATTTTGATATGACTGATAAAAGAAAAGAAGAAGTCGAAAAAAACCTAAATGAAGCTGAAAGATTGAGAGTAGAAGCTCAAAATTTAAAAGAAAAAAATGAAAAAGAAATGTCTGAAGTGAGAGACAAAAAAGACGAGATAATAAAAAACGCCGAAGAAAATGCTAAAAATATAACAAAAAAAGCAAAAGAAGAAGCAGAAACTGAAAAGAAAAGAATTATTGCTTCTGCAGAAAAAGAAGCTGTAGAACTGAAAGAAAAAGCAATGCAAGATGTTCAAGCTAAAGTTGTTCAAATGGCTTTAAATGTTTCTTCTATGATTTTAAAAGAAAAAATAGACAGAAAAACAAACGAAGAGCTTGTAAGTAGGGCATTAAAAACCTTGAATAATCAAGGTGATAATTTATGAGAAACTCATATTCAGTAGCTAAAAGATATTCTGACGCACTAATTAACTTACTTTCTGAAAATAAAAAATTAAATGAATTGGATACTTATATATCAAACCTTCAGAATATCATTAGCGAGATGAATGAGAATCAGGTTTTTTATGATTTAATCAATAGCCCTTTACTTCCAGATGATTTGATTACAAAAAAAATTGTAGAAAAAGCTAACACAGAAGATGAAGTATTTAAAAAATTTTTAAATTTCATTGTAATAAAAAAGAGGCAGAATCTTTTGCCTCTAGTTTCAAAATTATTGATTAATTTTTCTTATGAACTGAAAAACATAGTTTTAGTAGATTTAATTTCAGCTAAAGAATTAGAAGAGTCAACTATCGATACAATTAAAAATAACCTTAAATCTAAAACTGGCAGAAATGTTAATTTGGATTTGACTATTGACGAGAGCCTAATAGGAGGAATCCAAATTTACCTCGATGATAAACTGTTTGATTATTCTGTTAAAGGATATTTGAATAGTGTCAAAGAAATTTATGCCGTAAATGGGGGTGATTGATTTTGCGAATTAATCCTGATGAATTAACAAAGGTTATTGAAGAAAGAATTAAAAGCTATGAAAGCGGCGAAATAAAAGAAGTTGGCTGGGTTATGCAAGTAAGTGATGGAATAGTTAGAGCTTACGGAATGAAAGAAACAATGGCCAACGAATTAGTTGAAATACATACTCAGTCTGATAAAACTGTTTATGGGCTTGCAATGAATTTAGAAGAGGATAATATAGGTATTATTGCCCTTGATGATTTCAAAGAAATTAAAGAAGGGGATAAGGTTTTAAGAACCAATAGAGTTATCGAAATTCCAGTTGGAGAAAATCTACTTGGAAGAGTAGTTAATCCTTTGGGTATACCTTTAGATGGCAAAGGTGAAATAAAAGAAAATGATTTTTTCCCAATAGAAAGAAAAGCACAAGGGGTTATTACAAGAAAGCCTGTTGATACTCCTCTACAAACTGGTTTAAAGATCATTGACGCTATAATACCTATTGGTAGAGGTCAAAGAGAACTGATAATAGGTGACAGACAAACTGGTAAATCAGCAATTGCAATAGATACTATTATCAATCAAAAAGGTCAAAATGTTAAGTGTATATATGTTGCAATAGGTCAAAAATCATCTGCTGTAGCAAGAAATATAGCCCAATTAGAAAAACATGGGGCTATGGAATATACAACTATAGTTTCTGCTTCAGCTTCTGATCCCGCCTCATTACAATATTTGGCTCCATATGCAGGTGCAGCTCTTGGAGAATATTTTATGTTCAAGGGAGAGGATGCTTTAGTTGTTTATGATGATTTATCAAAACATGCATCTGCTTATAGAGAAATTTCATTGTTGTTAAGAAGACCACCTGGTAGAGAAGCTTATCCAGGAGACATTTTTTATTTGCATTCAAAGTTATTAGAAAGAGCGGCAAGATTAAATGATGATTTTGGTGGTGGGTCTTTAACTGCATTACCAATTATTGAGACTCAAGCAAATGATATATCAGCTTATATTCCTACAAATGTTATTTCAATAACAGACGGCCAGATTTACCTTGAACCAAGTTTATTTTATTCCGGATTTAGACCTGCTATAAACATAGGGTTATCTGTTTCAAGAGTTGGTGGTTCTGCTCAAACAAAAGCTATCAAAAAAGTTTCTGGATCTTTGAAGCTTGATTTAGCTCAATATAGAGAACTTGAGTCTTTTTCTCAATTTTCTTCAGATTTAGATGAGTCAACTAAGAAACAGTTGTTAAAAGGTGAAAAGTTGATGGAATTACTAAAACAAAAACAATATTCTCCATTATCAGTTGAAGAACAAGTTGTGCTACTTTATGCGGCTAACGAAGGCTACCTTATGGAAATTGAAACAGAAAATATAAGCAATTTTGAAAAATCAATTTTGTCTTTTATGAAAACAGAAAAATCAAATTTAATGAATAAATTAGCTGAAAAGAAAGAACTAACAGATGATATTAAAGAAGAGCTTAATTCTTCTATTAAACAATTTATGAAATCTTTCAATGCCTAATGGCGGTGATTTAATTGAGTAGAGGAAAATTACGTGTTATAAAAAGAAGGATAGCATCTACCAATTCTACAAAACAAATAACAAGAGCTATGCAAATGGTTGCTTCGGCAAGGTTAAATAAAATAAAAAAAGGTATAGACCCTATTAGGGAATACGCTAAAGAAGCTCGAAAAATTATTCAGAAAATTTCGCCTCAAGATGATTCTATTTATAATAGAAAAAATGGTGAAACGGTTATAGTTACAATAACTCCTGACATGGGACTTGGTGGATCCTTTGCTTCTGATTTAGCCAACAGAGCTAAAAAAGAAGCAGAAAAAATAGACAACTTTAAAGGGTATTATGTAGTAGGTACTCGAGGTAACATTGAATTAAAAGGGACTAACAAAGTTTTATTATCAAGAACAAACTTATATGAGATTCCTAACGAAGTAAATGCTGAATATATACTTGATGATATTTTAGATTTTTTAAAAGATGAAAGTATTTCAGACATAAAAGTAGTTTATGGTGAATTGAAAAACCCATTAATACAATTACCAAAAACTGTAGATCTTTTACCCATAAAATATGAAGCTGAAATCGATTCAAGATATGAATATGAACCAGATTCAACAGTTTTGTTCGAAGAAGCATCTTATCTTTATTTGTTATCACAAGTTTTTTTGTATATTTACGAAACAAAATTATCAGAACTATATGCAAGGCAAAATGCAATGAAAAATGCAACAGAAAATGCTGAAAATTTAATTGAAGAACTAAACTTAGAATATAACAAAATGAGACAAGCTTCTATAACACAAGAATTAATAGAAATTGTTAACGGAGCTCAAGCATTGCAAGATAGCTGATGAACGGAGGTGAAATAATTTGTCTAACATAGTAGGTAAAGTCGTCAGCGTTATAGGGCCAATCGTTGATGTTAAATTTAATGAAGGTGAATTACCTGAAATTAATAACTCTCTTAAAATAAATAACCCTTACACTGATTCAGAACTTATCCTTGAAGTCTCACAATTAATAGGAGATGACACTGCAAGATGTATTGCTATGGATTCTACTGATGGCCTTAAAAGAGGCCTTGATGCTATAGACACTGGAGATTCAATACAAGTACCTGTTGGTAATGGTACTTTAGGTCGTATGTTTAACTTGTTAGGTAACCCTATTGATGAACAAGGTGAAGTTAAAAATGTAGAATATAACTCTATCCATAGAGAATCACCAAGTTTAGATGAACAAAATACAGACATAGAAATTTTAGAAACAGGATTAAAATGTATAGACTTATTAGCCCCTTTCCCTAAAGGAGGTAAAATTGGATTTTTTGGGGGAGCTGGTGTAGGTAAGACTGTATTAGTTATGGAATTAATAAGAAGTATAGCAAAAGAACATCAAGGTATCTCTGTTTTTGCTGGTGTTGGAGAAAGGACCAGAGAAGGTAATGATCTTTGGTTGGATATGAATGATTCAGGAGTTATCGAAAACACTGCTTTGGTTTTTGGCCAAATGAACGAACCACCAGGTGCTAGATTCAGAGTCCCATTAACTGCTTTAACAATGTCTGAATATTTTAGAGATCAACAAAAAAAAGATGTTCTTTTATTTATAGATAACATATTTAGATTTGTACAAGCTGGTTCTGAAGTTTCTGCACTTTTAGGTAGAATGCCATCTGCTGTTGGATACCAACCTACTCTTGCGACAGATATGGGCCAACTTGAAGAAAGAATCACTTCAACGAAAGATGGTTCTATAACGTCTGTTCAAGCTGTATATGTTCCTGCAGATGACTTAACTGATCCTGCTCCTGCAACTGTTTTTTCTCATCTTGAAGCTAATGTAAACCTTTCAAGAAGTAGGGCAGAAAAAGGTCTTTATCCAGCAGTTGATCCATTGGATTCTACTTCAAAAATTTTAGATCCTGCTGTTGTAGGTGAAGATCACTACAATGTGGCAAGAGAAGTTCAAGAAGTTCTTCAAAAATATAATGACTTACAAGATATTATAGCAATTTTGGGTATAGAAGAATTATCTGAAGAAGATAAGTTAACAGTTCAAAGAGCAAGAAAAGTTGAAAGGTTCTTAACTCAACCTACTTTTGTTGCTGAAAAATTTTCAAATATACCTGGAGAATATGTAAAAGTTGAAGATACAATAAAAGGATTTAAAGAAATATTATCTGGAAAATACGATGATTTACCTGAAAATGCATTTTTTATGGTAGGAACTATTGAACAGGCAATTGAGAAAGCGAAAAAAATGAATGAAGAAAATTAAAAGGGGGGTTTTTAATGTTTAACGTTAAATTAGTAACTCCCTCCGGAATAAAATATCAAGGTAAAGCAAAATATGTAGAATATGATACAGTAGACGGTGGTATGGGAGTTTTGCAGAATAGACTCCCAATAGTTGCAAAACTAAAATTAGCTCCACTTAAGATTGTTGAAGAAAACGATAATGAAGTATATTATGCAGTTTTGGGTGGGTTAGTTGATATGGATGGCGATAATTTAACAATTATTTCAACTGATGCTGAAAAACCTGAAGATATTGATGTGGATAACGCTATGAAGGCTGTTAAACAAGCTGAAGAAAGATTAAAAAATGAAGATGATAAAATTCAAAGGACAAAGATCAAAGCATATATCGAAAAAAACATGACAAAAGTAAATATAGCAAAAAAAACAAAATAAAAAATCGGTGATTTAAAATCACCGATTTTTTTACTTATTTATTAATTTCAATACTTTTTCTCCAAATACATCTTTTTGCTTTAATTTGTTTTTCAAACTTTCTAATTCTTCAAAATTTAATTTTAAATAATTGCTTTTTAGTTCTATTATGTTGTTAAAAGCAATGGGTTTAAAAATTTTGCCATTAACATTAATTACTATTGAAAAAGTAGCATTTGAAAAATTTTGCATCAATTCTTCATCTAAACTATTTGTAAATACAATAGAATTTTCAGTTAAATTACATATACTCAAAGCTGTAATATCAAGTAATTTTTTCTCTTCTAAAAAAACAAAGCGTTTATCAATATTTTTCTGTAAATGTACTTGTAATCCCTTTTTATAAACCATATTTTGATATAAATAATAATAATCTTTACCTATAAAAAACAAATGAATCCCAAAAAAATCAACAATCTGAGATATCAATTTAACATCAAAACTTTTTAAATTCTTTTTTTTGATAAAAAAAACGTAGTAAAAAATCCCTTTTTCCAGGTTTTTTTGTACACTTTTAATTAGAGAAGAATTATCCTTATAATTTTCTAAAAATAAAACGTCTCTTTTTATTTTTTTTGGCATTTCAATAGAATTAGTTTTCAACAATTTCACATATTTTTTTAGCTTATATTCCTCATAGATAATCTTAAACTTTTTTATCAACATTTCTCTCAACTTCTTTAATGTATCTACTGTATTTTTTTATTAAAATTTCTTTTTCCTTGTTGAGTACAACAAATTTGTTATTTTTGTCAATGTCCAAAACAAAATAATGTTCACTTTCATAACTTACTTTATTTTCTTTTATATAATAATTATAAAGTTTTATATTTAGACCATTTCTCATTAAAACAAGTGTTGGTAATTTATAAAAATAAACATAACTTTTTATTGTTTCTAACATTTTCAATATGTTATCAGCGTTGAGGATTTTTAAGTGTAAAACGACTAAATCAGTTCTTATCAAGCTTGAATATAAATAAAAATTGTTATTTAATGACTCATAAAATTTACCATATATTATTTTTGTACCATTTATATTGAATAAAAAATTTTCGTTGTTAATTTCGTATTTCTTATCCTTGAAGTATAAGTACAAATTATCCTTATCTAAAACTGTACAAACAGAATCCCAGTCCGAAAAGGACCAAGATTCTGTTGATATAGTATAAGTAATTTGATCAAATTCTAAGCTGTTTACAGGATTACCTGCAAAGATTTTCATTAGTTATTCTCCATAAATGCCTTATACGCTTTGTGTGTTTCGTATAAATCTCCTTTTGAAGCAATTTCAAGAGGGGCATGCATTCCTAACAAAGGAACCCCTGCGTCTATTACATCCATATTTTTTTCAGCGAAAAATTTTGCTATTGTTCCTCCACCTCCAAGATCTGTTCTTCCCAATTCTCCAGTTTGCCATAGAATTTCATTGTCATTCCATATTTTTCTAATTCTACCTACTACCTCGGCATTAGCATCGTTTGTGCCACCTTTTCCTCTCACGCCTGTATATTTTGTCAATACTATTCCATAATTTAGTTTAGGAGCATTATAAGAGTCATGAGCGTCCTTATAATTTGGGTCTAGTGCTGCAGATACATCTGATGACAACATAGTTGAATTTACTAACGCTTCTTCAATTGCAACTGAAACATCTTTACCTTCTAACTTAAGCAATCTTTTCAAAATAGGAATCCAAAAATGGTTTTTTGCACCTGTATTACTGTCTGAACCAATTTCTTCCTTATCAACTAATAGAATAGCTGGGGATTTCCCTTTTGGTTTCACTTCACTAATTGCCGTTAATGAAGTATAAGCACATATTCTATCATCATGACCATAAGCTGCAATAAGGCTTCTATCCAAGCCTACATCTCTTGAATTAAATGCTGGAACAATTTCGAGTTCTGCTGAAATAAAATCTTCTTCAGTTAGTCCATATTTTTCATTTAAGATATTCAATACGTTTAGTTTCACTGGATCTTTAATTTTATCTTCATCTTCGTAAGAAATAGCAATTGTTCCCAAAATCATATTCATTTTTTCAGCTTCAAAAGCTTCTGGTAAAGATTTCTTATTTCTATCTAAATGTGGTAATAAATCAGAAATTATAAAAATAGGATCTTTTTCATCATCTCCTATAGATACTTCAACTTCTTCGCCTTTCGAGTTTATAACAACACCATGCAATTCTAAAGGAATATTAAACCAATGATATTTTTTAATTCCTCCATAATAATGTGTTTTTGCCATAGCTATTTCAGTATCTTCATAAAAAGGTTGAGGTTTAAAATCTATTCTTGGAGCATCTAAGTGACTTCCAACAACATTAATACCCTTTGAAATTTCATCATTATAAACTAAAGCAAAGATTGATTTACCCCGGTTTATATAATAAACTTTATCCCCTTTCTTTATTTTTCCTTCATTTTCATAAAAATCAAGAGGTTTAAAACCTTCTTTTTTTAAAATTTCTATAGAGTTTTTTACTGCTTTCCTCTCGGTTTTTGAAATATCCATGAATTTCTTATAAGATTCTGCATATTCAAAAACTTGTTCCTTTGAATTCTTTTCCCATACGTTTTTTCGGTTTATGGTTAATTTTTTTTGTAGTTCTTTGAAATCCATAATCTCACCTCCAAATATATTTTATCATATTTAACATAAAATAATTACAATAATATTTTCATTTTTTATATTTTTACGCTATAATATAGTTGTAATAACAAATATATTATTTTCATTATGAAAATAATATATTATAGTTAACTTGACTAACTATATTATATCATAATTGAAGGGGGAAGTTCAATGGCTAAAGAGTTATATCCTGAAATAACTTTAGATTTAGTAAGGGTTACAGAAGCTGCTTCTTTGATGAGCAGTTTGTATTTAGGTTTTGGTAATAAAGAAGCTGTAGATGGCGCTGCTGTTGATGCAATGAGGGGAATGCTTGATTATATTGATATTAAAGGAAGAGTTGTTATAGGTGAAGGTGAAAAGGATGAAGCGCCTATGTTGTACTATGGCGAAAAAGTAGGTATGTGGGATGATGAATCAATAGAAATGGATATAGCCGTCGATCCCATAGATGGGACAAGATTGGTTGCTTATGGCCTTCCAAATGCTTTGAGTGTAATGGTCGGAGCTGAGAACGATAAGATTTTATGTTTACCGACATTTTATTCTTACAAGCTTGCAGTAGGACCCGAATTAAAAGGAAAACTTGATTTGAATGCTTCTTTGAAGGAAAACATAAAAGTAGCCGCTGCAATTTTAGGTTTACCAATTTCTGAATTAACAGTTGTAGTTTTAAATAGAGAAAGACATAGAAAAATAATTGATGAAATAAGAGAAATAGGAGCAAGAATTAAGCTTATAGGTGATGGGGATATTGCTGGAGCAATTGCTACGTGCATGCCTGAAAGTGGTGTCAATATGTATGTTGGCATAGGAGGATCTCCTGAAGCTATATTAGCTGCAGCAGCTTTAAGAACTTTAGGCGGTGAAATGCAACTAAAAATCTGGCCAAGAGATGAAGAAGAAAGAAAGAAAATTAATTTGGAAGAATGGGATTTGAATAGAATATATATAACGGAAGAGTTAGTTGGTGGTGAACACGTTATATTCGCTGCTACTGGTGTAACAGACGGAGATTTTCTCAAGGGTGTAAAATATATAAAGGGAAAAGCAATAACAGAATCTATAGTTATGAGAACCTCTTCTGAAACTGTTAGAAGGATTACAACATACCATGACTTAAAAAAGAAAAAAATAAGGATTAAATCTCTTGACGGTGACGAAAAATTCATCAATTTAAATAAAATAGAAGATGAAGGAACCTCAATATTAAAAAACAAATTATTTAGTTAAAAAAAATACGAGCTTAAGCTCGTATTTTTTTTAATCAATCAAAAAATTGGATCTGTTTCCATATGTTCCCAAAAATCTTTTGATAATTTTTGATATAAATCGTAAATTCTATCTCTATGTACTTTTTCCCATTGAGCTAAATGTCTTAATATTTCTTTTATTTCTTTTCCTTCAACACTTTCTGAAGCTTTATTGTAAAATTCCATAAAATCTTGTTCTATTAAATATGCCATTCTCAAAACGGGAATGTCTGTTTTTAACTTTTTGAAATCACCTTGATTTACAATTTCTTTTTTTTGCCTATCTCTGAAAGCATCTCCTATATCTTCTCCGTTATATCTCAAAGGTTCGTCTTCATTGATTTTATTTATTAAATTGTTTATATAATCAACATGATCGGATTCCATTTTACTAAGTTCTAAAAATGTTTTTTTAACTTCTTCATTGTGAACTGTTTTGGACTTTGATTCATAAAAACTCATACCTTCCATTTCTTTTGATAAAGCATATTCTAAAATACCTAAGATTTTACCTGACATATGAACACCTCCATAATTTTAAAACTATTTTTTACTTTTAGTTTAATACTTCCTATTTAAATTATATCTTATATATCTATTTTTTCAAAATTTATTTTATATTCTTTTACTTTCATTTCCATAACTATATAATATCCGTCGCACAATGCTCCTGGATTAATTACTCTTATATCGCTTATATTTTTATCAAATCTTTTGTGTGAATGGCCAAAGATCATAATATCAATTTTTTTGTCAAACATTTTTATTAGTTTATCTGCATTGGCAATTCCAGTTTGATGACCATGAATGATTCCAATTCTTATACCTTCAATTTGAAGGGTTCTTTTCTGGGGTAATTTTTTCTTAATAAAATATTCATCCATGTTTCCATGAACACCTATGAATCCTGGTTTTTGATTTATTAATTCAAAATATGTGTTGTCATCTACAATATCCCCAGCAGAGATTATATAATCAAAGCTATTAAAATCAAATTTTTGGAATAATTCACTATTCGCTCTTGTAGGAACATGGGAATCAGAAAAAATAAATATTCTTTTCATATTATTCCTCCTACTAAAAAAGCCTCCCTATGAGGGAGGCTAATTTGTTTTTATTGTTCTTTCCATACACCCCATATTCTCCATAATGTTCCAACATATGGTTTTGGTTCTTCTATCATAAGGTGTAAATCATCTGATTTTGCAATTAAAATGTTCTGAGCAAAAGTGTATATAAGTGGTTGATGCTTTGCTATTAAGTTGTTCATTTCAGTAAACAATTCTATAACTTTATCTTCGTCAAGGGTAACTTTTTCTAATTGATAAATTTCGTCAATTCTTCTTTCAAAGTCAGGAACATAATAATCTTCTGGATCTAATAAATCTGGATTACCTTTCTCAGCTAAAGTCTCTGGTGAAAAGTTCCAGAAATGCCAAGCTTCGTCTAACTGCCACATGTTCCATCCATTGTGTGGATCTGGAGAATCTCCAGAAAATCTAATAATCATACTTTGGTATTCACCAGAAGATAACTCTGTAACCAATGTATTAAACTGCAAAGGTCTAAAATTAACTGTCATACCCAATTTTCCTAAAGCATCAGATAAAATATTTCCAATTTCAACCCATACAGTTGTTGAAACATTTGTGGTCAAATCAAATTTAACGTGGTTCCCTTCTGGACCATATAACTTACCTTTGTTATCCCATGTGAACCCACCTTGTTGTAATTCTCTTCTCGCACTTGCCAATGAATATCTATATCCTAATGAATTTATGTATTCTTCATCATAATAAATAGAACCCGGTACTTGTTCAGTGTATACGGCTGCACCTAAACCGTTTAAGTTGTTATCAACAATTGCTTGTCTGTTTAGAGCATAAGAAACAGCTCTTCTAAAGTTATCGCTTCTAAACCAAACTCTTTGTTCTTTTATTGGAGAATTCCAATTAAATCCAATAATACTTGGTCCAGGAACTAAACCGCCTATTACGGTTGAGTAGTTACTTTCTGATTCTTTTTCTTTCATTGAAACATAGTTAGATGCCGATAATGATAATAAATCTAATTCACCAGCTTGGAACTTAAGAACTTCTGTTTCGTTGTTTTGAACAATTTGATATACAATTTGATCTAAATAAGGTAATTGAGTTCCATTGTTATCTACTGCAAAGAAATTTGGATTTCTTTTTAATATTACCCTTACGCCTTCTCTGTAGTCGTCAATGATAAATGGGCCTATACCAACTATTTTATCTATTTGCTCAACCGTCCACATTTGAGCAAATTTTTCAGGGTCCCCAACAATTCCAGAAAAAACATGCTCAGGCAAAATATAAGTTGATCCAATTGATTCTGTAACTGTTCTTAATGGTGTCTCATAGATAAATTTAACTGTATAATCATCTACTTTTACCACTTCTGGTAAGTTATCTTCTGAATCTAAATAACTATTATTTCCGTTGTATGACATACTACTATCAAAAGCCAACTTGGTAAATGAAAAAACAACATCGTCAGCATTGAAATCTTCACCATCAGTCCATTTAATTCCTTCTCTTAGTTCAAATGTGATTTCCATTTTGCCTTCTTCAGTGATCTTTTCGTTGTAGTCTTTTGCTAAATAAGGATGTGTAAAAAAACCATTTTCATCTTGACTTAACATCATTCCTGCAAATAAACTGATAAAATCGTCTGAATTTTGATCACTATACCAATAAGGGTTTAATGTTTTAGGGCCCGTTGTTGTGGATACATAAAGGCTTCCCCCTCTTTCACCATTCACATCAGTTTTTAACCAATCAACTGAGAATACCGTTAGAGACAATACTAATACCGTTAATAAGGTTAGTAGCTTTCTCATCTAATCCCTCCTATAAATTTTTTCTCAACCCCCTGAGAAATATTTATAGAAGTTAAAAATAAAGGATGGGATAATATCCCACCCTATTAACTTTTAATTAGTGTTCTTTACAAAATTCTAATAATTTAAGTATAATTCCTATTTGAAACATTTATATTTTGTTATTAATTTCCTAATGATCTTGGATCTAAAGCATCCCTAATTGCATCGCCAAACAAGTTATATGAAATAACTGTTAAAAATATAAATAAACCAGGCAATAATAACCAAGGATAATTTGTCAACGCTTCTATGTTTTGGGCTTGAGATAACATAAGACCCCAAGAAGCCGAAGGTTCTGTTATACCTATTCCTAAGAAGCTCAAACCGGCTTCACCGAGAATATATTGAGGAACTTGTAGTGTAGCAGAAACTATAACATAAGTTGCTGTGTTTGGTAATAAATGTCTTGAAATTACCTTACTTGGTGGATAACCCAAAGCTATAGCTGCCTCAACAAACTCAGACTGTTTTAATCCTAAAGTCATGCCTCTGATTACCCTTGTCATTCCTGGCCATCCAATGAATGAAAGAATGACGATGATAAACAGATATCTCAGTGCAGGACTTATTCCCGTAGGCAGAACAGCTGCTAACGAAATAATCAAATAGAATCCGGGGATAGACATAAGTATTTCGGTTAATCTCATGAGTATCTCATCTGTCCACCCACCATAAAAACCGGCAACACCACCAAGAAATAATCCAATAGTAAATGTAATAGCTATACCTATAAGACCTATTGTTAGAGATATTCTTGATCCAAATAGAATCCTACTAAACATATCTCTACCGTATTTATCTGCTCCCCATGGATAATAAATTCCATCATCAGAAAGATGATCACTATATTCAGGTAGTAAACTCTTTTCAACACCAAATAAATGCAAATCAGTAGGGATAAAACCTAATAATTTGTAATCCCATGATCTTACAAACCATTCTAAATCATATCTCTTAAAGCTAACCGCTTCTATATCTTCAGGATATATTTCAAGGGGAAATACAGTAAAATCAGAAAATTGAACTTCAACAAAATTAAGCTGTTTATAAGTAACTATTTCTTCAATTTCTTTATCAGCAATTTTAGGACCATATTGCCAGTGATTTTTGTATTCTTCTATAGCGTAATCTCTTGTGTCAGTATTTACTAATACTTCTGAACCTCTCATCATTTTTAATAAATCAGCATCATACATACCATCAATTTTTTCAAGATTGCCACTGACATTTTCAGATTTGAAATAAGTTAATGGTATCAAACTTTTAAGAGGATCTGTTGATGTAGTTAGATCAATTAATTCTCCATCTGAGGTTTTTGCCCTAATTATTTCTTTAAAAGAATATTGAATATTTGTGACTGTTGCGCCATAAGTTTCGTTGTATTTTCCTAATTCAAGAGTAGCTGTAACATCCTCAAAAGGATCATATGCTCTAAATTTATCAAAGTGAGTAGCCTCTACAAAAGAACCTTTTCTTGTTATAGGATCTCTTGTCAATGTATATAAATAAACATGTCTGTCTACCTTTTCACCAGTTATTTGATCAGTTGTATAAGTATCCATTGGTTGCATATATCTATATTTAATGTGGTTGTTGTATGGATCCATGGGTGAAAAGAAGTCAGCAAAAATTGCTAATAAATATAACACTATTAAAATAAACATTGCCGTTAAACCAAGTCTATGTCGTTTTAATATTCTCCAAACCAGCTGAGGCTGAGAGAGAAATTCATTTTCAAAAATTTCTTCATTAGACTTATTTTCAATGTTCTTTTCTTGTTCTTTCTTTTTCTTCGCCATAAATTATCCCTCCATTAGCCTAATCTTATTCTTACTCTCGGATCAACTGCTGCAAGTAATATATCTGCAATCAAATTACCAACAACTAATAACAATGCACTAAGCATCAAGTTTGCCATAACCAAAAATATGTCTTGTTGTTCTAAGGCTTCAATTATCAAACTTCCCATTCCTGGCCATGAAAAAACTCTTTCGGTTAATACCGCTCCACCAAGCAACGTTGCAATGTTAAAACCTAATGAAGTAACAACGGGATTTATGGCATTTCTCATTGCATGTTTGTAGGTAACAATTCTATCTGGCATTCCTTTCGCTCTGGCAAATTCTACATAATCTTTATTCATTTCATCCAATAATTGACCTCTCATAACCCTCATAGTACCAGCAAGGCCAGCTGTACCAAGCGTTACCATAGGCCCTATAACATGCCAGAAATAATCTACCATCTGTTGGAACCAATTCATATCATCAAAACCTAAGGAAATAATACCTCCAATCGGAAATAGTCCCGTCGCTGCTGCCATAAACAGCCACAACAGGGCAAAAAAGAAATTAGGTATTGATATTCCAATAAATCCAAATGTAGATAATGCTTGGTCTGTAAATGTATATTGTTTTAGCGCGCCAACAATACCCAGCGGGATACCTATCCCCCAGGTAAAAATGAATGTCGTTATACTCAGAAGTAATGTTGCTTCTAACCTTCTAAACAAAATATTCCAAACTGGGACTTTATATGTAAATGAGTATCCCCAGTCTCCTTGAACAATATTTCCTAACCAAATGAAATATTGAGTAACAGGATCTTTGTCTAGCCCAAACTGTGTTTCCAAAAGGTCAATTTGTTCTTTTGATATACTTGGATTCAGTCTGTACTGATCTAAGAAATCTCCTGGAGCTGCTTGAATTACAAAAAAAGCAACAATTGACACCCCAATCAAAACAGGAATTGCCATAATCAGCCTTCTAATGATGTACTTTAGCAAGATGAGCTACCTCCTTTTATTAATTAAAAGGGCAGGAAAAAGCTCCCGCCCTCCCTTAACTTATATTAATATTATTGTTCTTTCCATATTCCCCAAGGTCTCCATAATACTCCTGCTAATGGATTTGGTTCTGGGTTATATATGTGTAACTCTTCTACGTGAGCAAATAATACGTTTTGGGAAACTGTGTAAACAAGTATTTGATTTTCAGCAATCAACATTTGCCATTCATCCCAAAGTGCTTGTAATTTTTCTTCATCAAAAATTGATTTGTTAACTCTCATTATTTCGTCTATTCTTCTTTCAGCTTCAGAAACATAATAGTCTTCTGGGTCTACCCAATCTTGAACTTCAGGACTCCAGTTCCAGAAATGCAATCCGCCATCAAGAGCCCATACATTTGAACCCCAAGCAGGATCGTCTCCACCTGTTAATCCAATAATTATAGCATCCCAATTTGCAGAAAACATTTGTCCAACCAATGTGTTAAATTGTACTGGTCTAAATGTTACTTCAATACCCAATTTTGATAATGAATCAACTAATATATTAGCAATTTCTTCTCTTGTGTTATTTCCTGAGTTAGTACTTAATGAGAATGCAACTACGTTACCTTCTGAATCAATTAATTTACCCTCATTGTTCCAACTGAAACCGCCTTCTTGTAATTTTCTTCTTGCTGTGGCAAGTGAATATCTGTAACCAATTTCTTCTATTTCAGGATTATAGAATGCTGATGATCTTGATCTTGGCCCGTACATAGGCTCTCCAAGTCCATTCATCAATGTGTCTATTATTGATTGTCTATCAAAAGCATATGCAACTGCTTGCCTAAAGCTTGTATTTCTAAACCATTTTCTATGAACTGGGTCTTCAGCATTAAAGTTGAATGCGATAAATTGTGAACTGTTTACTGGTCCACCAACTATTGTTTTCCAACCTTTTTCTGAAGCTTGTGCTCTGATTGATGGGAAATTTTCTGCTGTTGGTGCAAATACATCAATTTCTCCAGCTTCGAATTTAAGTCTTTCTGTGTTTAAATCTTGAACGATTTGATAAATAACTTTGTCTAAGTATGGTAATTGTACTCCGTCTTTTGATTTTGCAAAGTAGTAAGGGTTCCTTTCTAATACAACTCTTACACCTTCTACGTAATCAGTAACGATGAAAGCACCCAAACCTACAATGTCATCAATTTGTTCAACTGTCCATGTTTGTGCAAATGTGTCTGGATCTGAAACTCTGTCTTTGAATTTGTGTTCTGGTAATATAGCAAATTGTCCACCCAAAGCTTCGAAACCAAATCTGAATTTTGTAGGATATGTAAAAATCAAGTGATTTCCGTCTACTGTTAATTCAGGTAAGTTTCCAGCTTCATCTTTGTAAACATCATTTCCATCTGCTTGCATACCTTCAGGAACAATTACATTATTCCAAGTGAATACAATGTCATCAATGGTAAAAGGTGTACCATCTGACCAGCTTAAACCTTCTCTTACTATAAAATGATAAGCTGTTCCGCCGTCTTCAGTTTCTTCCATCCAGTGTTCTTTTGCCAAACCTGGTTCAGACCATCGGGCTCTGTTGTCAGTGTGTAACAATGTTTCCCTAAAATAATCTGTAATATCTGTAGATGATGTTTCTTGAGCCCAATATTCGTTCAATGTTTTAGGACCAGAAGTTGTACTTAAATATAAAGTACCTCCTTTTTGTCCACCTTCTACATTTTCAATGAGCCATTCAGGCTCTGCAAATAAGAACAAAGATGTTAATAAAACAAGTGTAAATACCAAAAGCTTTTTCATAAAAAGCCCTCCCCTCTGAGTAATTTTCAAAAAGTGATTTAACTGACATTACTTTTTATTCAATTGATCCAAAATTCCTTAAAATTATAAATCAATCTCCCTTAACTACTTCATTTTCTTTATATAAGTAACAAGCTACAAAATGTTTATCGTTTATGGCGTAGTATGGTGGATATTTTTGTTTACATTCATCCATTGCAAATTTACATCTTGGATTAAAGAAACAACCTTTTGGCCTGTTCATAGGACTAGGTACTTGTCCAGTTATTATAAATTGCTTTCTATCTCTTCTTTTATTTGGATCCGGTACTGGTGCAGCATTTAACAATGCTTGAGCGTATGGATGTTCGGGTTTATCGAATACTTCGTCTCCAACACCATATTCAACCATTCTACCCAAATACATTACACCAACATAATTGGATATGTATCTTACAACACCTAAATCATGTGATATAAACAAGTATCCTGCGTTCAATTTATCTTGAAGTTCTTTTAACAGCCTTATTATTTGAGCTTGAACTGATACATCAAGAGCACTTGTTGGTTCGTCAAGAATAATTAAATTTGGATCTAAGACTATAGCTCTTGCAACAGCTACTCTCTGTCTTTGCCCACCAGAAAACTGATGAGGATATCTATCAGCGTGGTAAGCTTTAAGACCAACTGTTCTAAGCATTTCTAATATTCTTTCTTTAGCCTGCAATTTATTTTTTACAACGCCATGAAATAAAAGAGGCTCCATGAGTGCCTGCCCAACTGTCATTCTTGGATTTAAAGACGAAGTTGGATCTTGGAAAACAATTTGTACATTTCTTCTGAAGTTCATTCTTTTCTTTTTTATGTCTTTCATCATAAAATCATAGAACTTTTCTTCACCATTATCAAAATAGTATTTATAATATTGATTTTCGTATTCTTCTGTATTTGCCATTACACCATCTACAGATTTGTACTGTTTTTTTAAACCTTCAGCTTTGTCAACATATTCTCTTTTTAAAAATTCTTTTGCTTCTCTTTTTTTCATGAAAAAATGAGATGTTTCTTTGTCATCAACCATTATCTTACCTGCTGAAGGGTCATGAAGTCGCAATATGGTTTTACCTATTGTTGTTTTACCACATCCCGATTCACCAACCAATCCGTAAGTTTCTCCTCTTTCAAGGTGCAAATTTACATTGTCGACAGCTTTTACGTGACCAACTGTTCTTTCTATAACAAAACCGTGCTTAACGGGAAAATATTTTTTCAAGTTCTTAACTCTTAATAACATTATTTATCATCCTCCGTTTTTGCAACTTTATCCCCACTATCTACTTTATCAGTTTTATAAGGGTTGAAACATCTCAAAAAATGACCTTTTTCTACTTCTACAAGTTCTGGCCATTCTTTTCTACATCTTTCAGTGGCCTTCGGACATCTTGGTAAAAATGGACATAATGCTGGAGGATTTAACATTATTGGAGGTTGACCTTTTATAGGGTTCAACTCATCCTTTTTAACGTCATGCCTTGGAATACATGACAACAATGCATTTGTATATGGGTGCATTGGTCTATCAAAGATAGTATAAACATCTGCCATTTCCATTTGGTTTCCACCATACATTACCAATACTTTATCTGCAATTTCTGCAACAACAGATAAATCATGAGTGATGTAAACCATGGCTGTGTTAAATTCATTCTGCAAATCTTTCATCAATTCAAGAATTTGCGCTTGTATGGTAACGTCTAAAGCGGTTGTCGGTTCATCAGCGATTAATACTTCTGGGCTACAGGATAGACTAATAGCTATAATAATTCTCTGCCTTTGTCCTCCAGAGAATTGGAAAGGATAATCGTCTATTCTTTCTTCGGCGTTTGGCAAACCCACTGTTGTGAGCAAATCAATTGCTCTTTTTCTTGCTTCTTCTATTGTAACATCTTGATGATATACTATAGTTTCGATCATTTGATCGGCTACTGTATACATAGGATTCAAAGATGCCATCGGATCTTGGAAAACCATACCTATATGTTTACCTCTGATCCTTGTAAAAGCTTTTTTATTGAGTTTTGCAAGATTCACATATTCTTTTTCCCCGTTTTTAGAAAATTCATCTGTATTAAAAAGAATTTGTGTACCTTCCGCCAAATAACCAGGTTTCTTAATCATACCCATTACGGACTTCATAGTTACTGACTTACCCGAACCTGTTTCTCCAACTACCCCAAGTGCTTCATTCATATTGAGCTCAAAAGAAACCCCGTTTACAGCTTTTACAGTTCCCTCAGCTATATCGAAGTAAGTTTTAAGATCTTTTACAATCAAAACTGGTTCGTTCAATATTCTCACCCCAATGTATTAAATTCATCTAAGATATATTATAATAAATATGAAGATTAAATGTCAAGTGTTAAATTATTTGTTAAACTTAAATATACGTTTTAAACTGCGAATAATTGCTTTTATTGAAAAATATTTCAGTATTTTAAATTTTAATCTTTTTTACGAAAATTATTTCATTGAGGAGGCTGTATAATGCGTTTAGACAAGTTTTTAAAGAAAAATAAAATAGTTAAAAGAAGGGTAATTGCCCACGATTTATGTGTTAATGGAATGGTTTTAAAAGAAAACAGAGAATTAAAACCAGGTTACGATGTAAAAGATGGAGATTTAATCACCTTAAATTTTGGAAAGAAAGTTTTAAGTATTAAGGTAATTGATGATTATGATTTTGAGATTATTGAAGAAAAATTTATTAAAGGGGATTGATCCCCTTTAATTTTCAATAATCTTTCAACCAATCCCATATTTTCTTTATTCTTTCCCCTATCTTTTTCTCTATACCATTATTACTCGGGTAATAAAATATATCTTTTTCATATTTTTCGGGCATATATTTTTCTTTTACAAATCCACCGAAATCGTGCGGATATTTATAATTTTTTCCATAACCCTGTTTTTTCATATTTTTGTTTATTGCATTCATTAAATGCTTTGGAACTGAAAAATTATTTTTATGTATAAATTCTTTTGCATTTAAATATGCATTATAAGACCGGTTAGATTTTGGTGCAGCGGCAAGATAAACAGTTGCTTCAGATAATGGAATAACACATTCCGGATAACCTATTTGTTCAGTGGCTGTCATTGCCGAAACAGCAATATTTAAAGCATTAGGATCAGCAAGCCCTATATCTTCACTCGCAAGTATAACTATTCTTCTTGCAAGGTACATTGGGTCTTCTCCGTTTTCAAGCATATAACTCAAATACAATATTGCTGCATCTGGATCACTTCCTCTGACACTTTTTATGAATGCTGATATATACGAATATTTATCATCAACATCATAATGCATTGTTTTTCCGGTAAAGTCATCAACTTCTTGTGTTGTGATTTTTTTTGTTCCACTTTCAACTAAAGCTTCCACGAAGTTTATTATTCTTCTAAGATCGCCATTGGCGTAATTAATTATTTCTTTCTTTGCTTTTTCATCTATTTTAACATCTTTATAAAAATTTTCTATTCTATCAAAAACTATTTCATATTCTTCTTCATTGAACTCCTTTATTTTGAAAACGTTTACTCTCGATAATAGAGCAGGATTTAATCTAACTGCGGGATTTTCTGTTGTAGCTCCAAATAGAATTACATCTCCATTCTCTACACTCAAGAGTAGAGTGTCCTGTTCAGCTCTATTCAGCCTATGAATTTCATCAATAAAAAGTATTTTTTGTTTAGAAAATAGATTATCCTCTTTATTGACTATACTTTTTAAAGTCTTTGCCCCTTCTAAAGCTCCAGATATTTGATAAATTTCATAATCATTTTCTATTTCATTTATTATAGCTTTTATAAATGTAGATTTGCCAGATCCCGGAGGACCGTAAACTACAAATGATTTTATAGAATCATTATCTAACCATTTTCTAAAGATATTTTTTAATTTTTCGTTCCCTATTATATCTTCAATTTTTTTTGGTCTAAGAATTTCTGACAAAGGATTATTGCTTTTCAAAATACTCTCCCCTTTTTTCTAATCACTTATATAACAATAGTATCATAAAATTAATTAAAAAAAAGGAGAGATTATATTCTCTCCAAATAATATTTTGTTTCTTCTTCTAAATCTTGAATTGAAAAATTTCTTACCCATCTGTTTAACTCTTTATTTTCATGTTCTACGATTAGAACAGGAACAGTAAAGATAAGTTTTTGAGCTGCAATATCGGGGTGTTTCTTTGTATCTATTATTTCAATTTCTATATCATATTTTTTCGCTACATTCTCAACTTTTGGAAGTATTGCTTTACAAACTCCACAGTCATCATGCTTAAAATATCTGAATTTCATTTATACCCCTCCTATGTATATCGGTATAATAATATTATAATATATAAATATGAATTAATAATGTATTATTTCTTTCAAATATGTATGTTATAATAGTCTTATAATACCGGGAGGTGTGAAAATGGCAGAATATGAAGTTTTTAATCCTGAGGAAAACAAAAATCAGGAGCCAAAACGTAGGCAAACTCCACATATAAAAACTATTGTGAGTATAATTATCATAATTTTAATTGGCATTTATTTATCCACAGGAGTTTACCAAGTTGGTTCATCTGAAGTGGCTTTGGTAAAAACATTTGGTAAATATCAAACTACACAAGGACCAGGCATACACATTCATGCTCCAATTCCTTTTCAATCACATGTAATTGTTGATACAAGAAGTGTTAAAAAGGTTGAAATAGGTTTCAGAACAACAAGAGGTGGTTCTAACCCCACTTATTCAACATTAGATCAAGAATCAAATATGATAACTGGTGATGAAAATATTTTACATATTGAAGCAGTAGTTCAATATAGAATAAGGGATCCTGAAAAGGCCGCTTTTAGAATTATTGATGATTATAATCTTGTTAAATTCACGACAGAAAGTATTTTAAGAGAAAGAGTTGCATTATCCAATATAGATGATGTTTTAACAGCTGAAAGAGATTCAATAGCGATGAAAACTGCTGAATTGGTTCAAGAAACGCTCGACTTATATGACTCAGGAATCATGGTTGAAAGTGTTTTCTTGCAAGATGTAACTCCTCCAGATTCTGTAGTTGCAGCCTTTGACGATGTCAACAATGCTAAGCAAGACAGAGAAAAAATCATAAATGAAGCAAATAGATATTCTAATGACATTTTACCAAGAGCTGAAGGTGAAGCAGAACAGATTTTGAGGCAAGCAGAAAGCTATGCTTTTGAGCAAGTCGCAGATGCTGAAGGTGAAACACAGAGGTTCCTTGCAATACTTGATGAATATAAAAATTCTGAGGACGTTACAAGAAAAAGATTAATCCTTGACGCTATAAACGATATGCTTCAGAGTTCAAAAATTAAAGTTATTTCAGAAAATGACAGCACTCTAAAACTTTTAAACTTAGATCAAATCTTAGGTGGTGATTCTAAATGAAAAAAATAGGAACTTGGATAACTTTGGGAATTATCGCCATTTTAGTAATAGTTTTCCTTTCTACATCATTGGTTATTTTAGATGAAACTCAACAAGGGGCTATTGTAAGATTTGGTGATATAAAAAAAATAATAACTGAACCAGGCATTTATTTTAAAACTCCATTTGTAGATAATGTTTTAAAATTTGAGAAAAGAATAATGCTTTATGATATTGATACTGAGAGAGTTATAACTCAGGATAAAAAAACCATAGTTGTAGACACTTATTCTATTTGGAGAATTTCAAACCCACAAACCTTTATTGAAAGTATGAGAACCATAAATAATGCATTAACAAGAATTGATGACGTTGTTTATTCTCATGTACGTGATGTTATTGCAAAATATACTTTTGAAGAAATTTTATCAAAAAAAAGATTAGAACTTTTAGAAGAGATCAAGGTTAGAAGTGAAGAATCTCTAAAAACATACGGAATAAATATTGTTGACGTCAGAGTTAAAAGAACTGATCTTCCAGATGACAACAGAAAAGCTGTTTATGAAAGAATGAATGCAGAAAGATATTCAATTGCAGCACAAATTAGAGCTGAAGGTGAAAAAGAAGGTCAAAAAATAAGAGCTGAAGCAGACAAGGAAAAAGAGATCATTTTATCCCAAGCAAACAGGGATGCAAAAATTATAATGGGTACTGCAGACGCAAGCGCTTTAAATATTTATGCTGATGCTTACAACGAAGATTCAGATTTTTATGAATTACAAAGACTTACAACTATTTATAAAGAATCATTGAATAATTCTGTAATATCAATTCCTTTAGATTCTCCATTAATGAGATATTTTTACGAGGTGGAATAATGAAAAAAATAATGGGGTTATTAATTATTTTAACTCTATTAGTATTTACTTCCTGTTCTAACGAAACCAAGGAAAAATTAGTCATGATTGAAACAACAAGAATATCTCCTAATCAAAGTTTGAAATTTAACACTAATTTTGATTATGACTATTATAATGTTTATATAAATGAATCTCCGGTGAATTTTCAAAGTTCACCGGGGTCATTTTTTATAAAAAATTTGGAGTATGGTAATAAAAATCTTAAATTAGAATTTTTTAACGACGATGAAGAATTAATAACCCAATATTCTACAACTGTTTTTTTTGATAATGAAGGCCCAAATATAACCAAAAATAATATTTTTATAGAAAAAAGTGTTTTGAATATAAATTTCGAAACAAACTCTGATGATTATAATTATTCAGAACTTAAAATAGGGGACACATTGGTCGCGTCTTCGGTAAACACTTCTTTCTCTAAAAACATTAATAAAGATAGCGGCGATATTAATTTATCTGTTATCCTTTATGATAATACTATGAACACAACTAATTTTTCAACCATTATCAATACAAATATAGATAGACCACCAAAAATTATTTCAGAAGAGATAAAAATAAATTTATTTTCTGAATATAAACTAAAATTTTATGATGATTGGGATAAAGAATTGAATATATTCGTAGCAAATAATGAAGATGATAGTTATTTTTATCCGTATAATTTGTTAGAATCTAACCTATCAACATCTACAATTAATGCTTTTGATTCATCCAATAATTTTGATACTAAAGTTCTAAAAATATCTAAAGATCTTAATATCCCTTTAAGTCCAAACGTTAATTCAAGGTTGATTTCTTCTGACTCTGGATTTTTCTCATGGAATCCTGAAGGTGAATCAACACAATATATTATAGAAGTTTTTGAAAATAATTTTGGTTGGTACCCTAAATATAAAACTAATTCAACTTTTTTTGAAATTAAAGATGAAAATTTGTCGTTTGTGAGAAAAGTTTCAAAAAACAATACTAAAGGGCTCCCTTCGCCTCCAATTATAAAATTTACCGATACTTTAAAACCCTATGAATCAGGTATTTTAGACAATATAAAACAAAATTCTATCTTAAATCAGATAAATTCACCTTTTATTATAGCTTCAGATATCTTGATAGAAGAAGGAACAACATTGTTTATAGAATCTGGAACTACTTTAAGATTTTTTGCAGATTCAAGATTAATCGTGAGAGGAAATCTTTTTATAATGCCAGGTTTGGTAAACAGCAATCTCATAGGTAGGGGTATCATAGTAATGGATGGAGGAAATTTAATTATTTCTGACTCTGATATTGAAAACATTAATATCAGTGGGAAAAGAGGGAATCTAATATTTCTTGAAAATACGAAATTTTCTACTGATTCAAGAATTAATTTAAATAATATATCAAGGGTTCAGTTTTATAATGTGATAAAAAATCAAGGAAGCAACAATTTAGAAAATATTTCTGGTATTTATATACTTAATAGTGAATTTTCTGATTTAAATATAAAAAATTCATATGAAACTATGATTTATAATAGCAATATTAATAGTTTTCAACAAAATTTTAGAACTAGAACTGTAATAGAAAACAGTATGGTAAATGAACTTTATAATCAGAATTTTAGTTATTTTAATTCAATAAATAGTATAGTTGAAAATGTTAATAACATAAATTTCTCTCTTTATTTGGAAGATGATTCCGTTGATTAGTTCTGTTGAGAACTTATTTAGAAATTTAATTTTGGAAACTAATTCTAATACTCATCTTCCTAATTCGGCATCTGTATTTTTGGCAAATTCTAGTTTAAATCTTATAAAAGATAAAATGAAAATTCTTGAAATAGGATCAGGGATTGGACATGTGAGTTTAGTTCTTTCAAAACTATTTAAAAACTGCCATTTCACTGGAATTGAAATACAAAAAGAGCTTTACGAACTATCAAAAAGAAATCGAATCATTAACAAGTGTGAAAATGTAAAGTTCATAAACGACAATATTGCAAACATAAGCAGTTATTTTGAACATGAAAGTTTTGATTTGATTATATCAAATCCTCCACATTATACTTCTGGAAGGGAAAGTTTAAAAAACGATAGAAAAATAGCGAGAACATTTGGTGAAGACGATATTATATCTTTTGTTTTAAACTCTTGGAAAATGATTAAAAATAAAAAAACCATAAGTTATGTCGTACATAATAATACTTTTAGGTCGTTTTTTTATCATTCTATTAAAAATAATTTAGAACCTTATGAAATCATTCCTGCATTGGGAGAAAAAAGTAAAAACATTCAATTAATTAATATCAAAGTTAGAAAAAATGGTGGGAAAAATTTAAATTTTAAAAGGCCTTATATTATATAACTTAAAAATTAGGAGTGATTTTTTTGAGTAATGGAAAACTTATTGTTTTGGAATCTGGCACAGATTCCAGTGGTAAAGAAACACAAACAAATTTATTATTTAAAAGATTAAAAGAAAAAAAAATAAATGTTTTAAAAGTGGAATATCCTGATTATATGAGTGATTCTTCTTCTTTAATTAAAATGTATTTAAACGGAGACTTTGGTAAGGACCCTTATTCTGTTAATCCTTTCGCAGCTTCATCTTTTTTTGCAGTTGATAGATACGCCTCTTTTAAAACAAAATGGCAAAATTTTTATGAAAATGGAGGGCTCATAATAGCTGATAGATATACGACATCAAACATGGTTCACCAAGCGTCAAAAATTGAAAACAAGGAAGAAAAAGATTTTTTTCTTGATTGGCTATATGATTTTGAATTCAATAAAATTTGTATACCAGAACCTGATATAGTCTTTTTTCTCGATGTCCCACCTGATATTTCATCTATTTTAATGAAAAATAGAAAAAATAAAATAAATGGGTCAGCTAAAAAAGATATTCATGAAGATAACGCACAATATCTTTTAAATACATATAAAAATGCTTTATATGTAGCAAAGAAATACAAATGGGAGATAATAAATTGTGTATCTGGAAATAGACTTAAACCTATTGAAACAATCAATGACGAAATTTTAAAAAAAACAAAAGAGCTTATAAACTCACAATAAGTCTATAAACTCTTTAGTTAACCTTGCAGTTAGTCCCCAAATTATATTTTTTTTATATTGATAAAAATAGATTGGGTATTTCCCTTTTCTCCATTTGTAATTTTTCCCATTTGGGATTAATTCATAAGGGAATCCATCTTCTGTACTAGTTATGATTTCCGCATAGTGAATAGCAGGGCTGTTATTTTTCAAGAACTCTATCGGAACGGTAAATAAACTATCGACTTCGTCTCTTGAAAATTCTATAGTGTGTAGTTCTCTATCTATAAAACCAATGTAAGAATTAATAATGAAATTATAAGGCGATATGAAATAATCGCCTTTTTTTATTACCTCTATTTCTTCTGAATATATGTTCAGCTCTTCTATAGTTTCCCTTATAGCTGCCTCCAAATAGCTTTCACCTTTTTCTACCATTCCACCAGGGAAAGACACTTCTCCCGGCTGTTTACTTAATGAAAGTGCTCTTGTTTCGTATAATAAAGATAATTCCCCATCAACGTATATTAAGGGGATCAATACTGAATATATATTTTTAATTCCCAATGACCTTGGCTCATGTTTCGCTAATTTTCTCTTTAATTTTTCTAAATCCATTTACAAATACCTTTCGGTTATTAGCTGGCATATATCTTCTAACAATTCACTATCTTTTTCATCAAAAGGATTAACTTCATGGCTATCTATGTCTATCTCACCAGCTATTTTCCCATTTTTATCAAATAAAGGTACTACAATTTCAGATTTTGTTTTTGGACTACACGACAAATAATTGTCTTCTTTAGACACATCAGATATGACGAATGTTTTTTCTGTACTCGCTGCTTGGCCACATATTCCCTGACCAAATTCAATCTCTACATGTTCAGTTTTTTCTCCAATATATGGTCCTACCTTGAGTTTATTATTCCCGTCAACAAGATAAAATCCAGTCCAATTATAATAATCTATCTTTTTATCTAATAATTCACATATTTTATATAGAGCTTTGGTGAATTCAAGGTCTTTACCATTTATTATCTTTTTTGCTTCATCATAAACCACCCAAAATAAAGCTTTTTTTTGATTAGGTTCATATTTATCGTTGTATTCTTTCACAGATTTTTTAAAAAGTTCTTTTAAATTAATTTCGCTTTTATGATCGTAGTACCATATATAATCTAAGATTATGATATTTTTCTTGTATGTTTCAAAAACTACGTAAGGTTTTTCACCATCTAAATTTAAAATAAGTACTGAAAAATCAGCCCTTTTTAGATTAAAATTTTCTGAGTTTTGAGTTATCATATTTATAATATTTGACTTTTCTTCGGCAATTGTTTCTTCTCTAAACCAATTTATTTTGTCTAATTTCCTTCTGCCTAAACTATCTTTTAAATATTTTATATATGAATTTTTATCATAACCAATACTAAAAATTACTTTTTCAAATAGTCCATTAGTTTTATTACTGAAATAATAAAACCATTTATCCCAGTTTTCTTGCGGATAAGAAAGTAATTCAAAATAGTCTTTCGTTATGTCATTAAAAATACTTCTCACTAAATTCACCTCAACTAAAATATTTTTTTTATGAATATATCGGGTTCTTTATTCTTATAATATAATGAGAAAAAAACGTATTTGCCATTATCCGAGAATGTTGGATAATATGAATCACTATCAATTTCTTTTGTTAAATTCAGTAAATTGTTTTCATACAAGAAGAAAATATCATAAGATGCATCTAAATTGTAAGAAAATACAATTTTATCAGAGTTATCTGACCATGAATCCATTTGATTTCTTGATAAATCAAATAATCTAATAGGCTTTTCATCGTTTAAGTAAATTCTTACCTCTGCAGTTTCTGGATTTATTCCATAATATATAATTTTATTTTTATACAATGAAGGTCTATATTTTAAAAATTCTTTATCATCTGTTAAAACTTTTTTTTCTTCTGAGATTAGATCATACTCAACTATTTGATTGTATTTTACTTCATTTTCAATTTCCTCTGAATATATTATTTTATAATCATCAATAAAATATGGTGAATAACCATATGTTTTATCTGTTATTTTTTTAAAATCATTTTTAATCCTATCATAAATTACAATGTCCCAGTTTCCAAAAAGCGTTGATTGAAAAACAAAATAATTTCCATTAGGTGATATATCTGGGAAATACTCTGAAGATAATTCTAATGGTATTTTGTTAATTTTTACTTTATTCAAATCATAGAAAAATACCTCTCTATTACCCTTGTACCTATCACTTATAAAAGCTATTGTGCTGTTTCTTTTTATTGGATATTCATCCACACCTTCATAAAAAGTCATCTGAAGTGTTTCCCATGTATTATCATATTTCAACCTATTTAAAGAAATTTCCTCTAATAAATTCACAGAAAATTGTTCTACCCAATCTGAGGAATCTTTTAATTCACTTTTTTTATAAAAACTTTTCCCTTCGATTTCATAATAAGTATTTATAGTTTTAGTGGAATTATTTGTTATTCTTAGAAAAACATCTACATCGTAACTCATGGAATCTTCAAAATCATATTGATTTGTCAAATAAACTGTTTTTTTAGAATCTATAATTTCAAAATCATAGAAATAACTTCCCAAACGAGTGATTTTTTCAACCACACTGTTTTGGTACCAGTTTGATCTGTTGTATTCAATTATCATGTCACTCTTTTGAAAAGAAAAAATAAATATATTTATTAACAAAAAAAATAATATAAGGTACACTTTTTTCATTTTAATCCAACTTTTTTTGTACTAATTTTTTTACGATATTTCCATCTGCTTTTCCTTTTACTTTTGGCATTATTTTCCCCATAACCTTCCCAAAGTCTCTTTTATCTTTTGCTCCTACTTGCTCAATCACTTCATCAACAATTTTTTCTATTTCTTCTTCTGATAATTGCTCTGGTAAATATTTTTCTAATATTTTGATTTCTTGGCTCTCTTGTTCTGCTAAATCATCTCTACCTGCATTTTTATATTGTTCTACAGAATCTCTCCTGTTTTTAATTTGTTTTTCTATAACAGCTATTATTTCTTCGTCAGTAAGATCTTTTTGTTTGTCTATTTCTTGGTTTTTTATTTCAGCATTGACCATTTTTATTGTATTAAGTGCTAATTTGTTCTTATCTTTCATATATTTTTTCATATCTTCAATCAATTGCTTTTTCATATAAGTCCCTCCTATTTGAATTGAGTAAAAAAGTCGTCTTCCTCTAAAATTTTAATTCCGTATTTTTCAGCTTTTTGCAACTTGGAACCAGGATTTTCTCCTATAACCAAAATGTCTGTATTTTTTGTGACATTTGAAGAAAATTCTCCACCTCTTTTTTCCACATAGTCAGAAAAATCTTTTCTCGTCATGCTTTTAAGGCTACCCGTTTGAGATATTATCTTATCTTGCAGAACATTGTTTTTAAAGCTAACTTCTTTTTTAGAAAATTGAACTCCATATTTTTTCATTTTTTCAAGAACTCTTTTAGTCATTTCTTCTTCAAAAAATGATTTTATAGATTCAGCTAATTCTTTTCCAATACCATCTATATTTGTTAGTTCTTCTTTGGCGGCTTTTAATAAATTATCTATATTTTTAAATTTGTTAGACAAATCTTTGGCTATTTTTTTCCCTACTCCTGGAACACCAATGGCATAAATTATATTTTCTAAAGGCCTATTTTTTGATTGTTCTATCTGTTTGATAAGATTATTAGCTGTTTTTTCACCTATCCCTTCTCCTAAAGAAAGAATTTTTTGTTTATCAAGCTTATAAATATCTCCCAAATCTTCTATCAATCCAGAATCAAATAGCCTTTCAATAAGTTTTGGACCTAAACCTTCTATATTCATACCTGAATTGGAAGCAAATTTTTCTAATGTTCTTTTTAATTTTGCTGGACATAGTGGATTTAAACATCTTATGGCAACTTCTTCTTCATCTAATTTACCTGTTTCACTATCACATATAGGACATTTAGATGGAGGGTGGATTTTTATTTCTTCACCTGTTCTTTTTTCTTTTATAGGTTCTAATATTTGAGGGATAATTCCCCCAGCTTTCTGTATCAAAACATAGTCCTTATCTCTTATGTCCCTTTGGTCTATATAGTCAAAGTTGTGCAAAGATGCCCTTTGAACAGTACTTCCTTCTAGGTTTACAGGTTCCAATATCGCAACTGGAGTTATAATTCCTGAGCTACCTACCTGCAATTTTATTTCTTTTATCTTTGTTTCCTTTTGTTCGGCTTCAAATTTGAATGCTATAGCCCATCGTGGTGATCTCACAGTGGTTCCTAACTTTTTTTGTATTTCAAAATCGTTTATTTTGAGCACAATTCCATCTGTATCATATTCAAGTTCTTTCCTATTTTTATTCCAATATTTCCAATAGTTTATTACCTCATCCACATCTCTTAACATTTTATTGTGTTTGTTTATCTTGAACCCGATTTCTTTTAAGAAATCTAAAGCTTCTGTTTGAGTTTTAATTCCATATTTTTCTGGATTGATTAGATAATAAATAAAGTTATCAAGCCTTCTTTTTGCAACTTCTTTTGTGTCAAGAAGTTTTAAAGTGCCAGCTGTTGAATTTCTTGGATTTGCAAAAACATCTTTTCCAGAATTCTCTCTTTCTTCGTTTATTCTCTCAAATTCTTTGTTGGGCATAAAAATTTCCCCTCTAACTTCGATATCTATATCTTTTGAAATTTTAAGGGGTATAGTTCTTATAGTTTTTACGTTTTGAGTTATATCTTCACCAGTTATTCCATTTCCCCTGGTTATGGCTCTCTTTAATACGCCACTTTCATAAATTAAAGAAATTGATACACCGTCAATTTTAAGCTCTCCAGAATAATTATAATCGCTTTTTATATTCTTTTTTATTCTTTTATCAAATTCTATTATTTCTTCTTCTGAATATGTATTATCTAAAGAAAGCATGGGGATTGAATGGTTTACTTTTTCAAACCCTTCATTTTTCAATCCACCTACTCTATTTGAAGGAGAGTCAGGGGCTTTTATTTCAGGATGTTTCTTTTCAATCTCCAGCAACCTATTGAACATTTCATCGTATTTTCTATCATCTATTATAGGCTTACTTTCAACATAATAAAGTTTATCATGTTTTTGTATTTCTTTTTTTAAATTTTCATATTCTTTTTTTATATTTTCTGTTGAAATATCAATCAACCCCCTCTACTATCACAAAGGCTATTGCATATTCTTTTTCATGACTTATTGATAGTTTAATATTAAAATCTCCAATAACATTTTTTAAATATGTTATTGTTTTATCACTTAAATAAGGTTCTCCTTTATCGTTCTTTAAAACTTCTATCTTTTTGAAATCAAAAGATGTTTCAAGCGCTTTGAACAATGACTCTTTTACAGCAAATCTACCTGCTGCAAATTCTTTTTTCCTATTTTCATTTGAAAAGGTATGATATATTTTCAACTCTGAATCAGATAGTATTCTGTTTATTACCCTTCCATTTAATCTTTCTATTTTTACTATATCAGTACCTATACCTTTAACCATTGTATTTAAAAGTGATCGTTGAATTCTCTGGTATTTTTTGCATAAAAGATGTCACCTTTTCCCCATTTATTTTCAAATCGAACGATTTGATGTTTTTTGTGTCTATATCTAAATGCGAAAATAGATCAATTATATTTGGCTTGTATTCTTCTTTTATTATTTTATAGTTTGATCCACTTTTAACTTGAGAATCTAAATCTGTATTTTTAGAGCCATTTTTTATATATATCTTCTCTTTTTCCAAATTTATTTTTTTCCCATTGTAAGTAACTTCAAATGTTTTTACATCTGTATCAATAAATTCTTTTATTTTTGGCAACTTTAACCTTTTAACTTGAAAACTATCGCCATCTTTAATTATTTCTTCTTCATCTACTATCTGGTCATTTCTTATTATTGTAAATTCCCCAGGAATTTCATAAGGAACATTATCCAAAGTGAAATAAATAGATTCTGAATGTTCTTCAACTATATCTTTTACTTTTGGAGTAACTGTTTTTATTTTTTGCCCATCTTTTAATTGTGTATTTATTGAGACCTCATTATCATCTATAATAACTTTTGGATATATTTTTTTTGGTTCACCGTTTAAGAAATAGTTAATTGAATTAATTATTTCTTTTAAAGTTACCTCTACATCTTCTCCTTTTTCAGGAGGGTATAATTCTATTTTATCCCCAGGTTTGACCTTTGACTTTAAATTGGCTTTTTGATTGTTAATTTTTATCATGGCTTCTTTACCCAAGTTCCCTTTTTTTATTTTAAATTCTCCATTAAGCTCATACGTAATGGCTTTAGAAGGTTTCCCAATTAACTGATTTGGCGAGTATCCCATTTGTAATAATACTTGCATTACAGATAAATCAGTTCCTATCATCATCATGTTTACAACAGTTCCATTAACTGTAACAGAGTTGAAAACATTTCCCTCTTTTTTCAATGCAGAGTTCGCTATTCCAATTGGAGTGATGTATTCACTTCCAAACATTTTTTCTTCTTCAAATTTTATTTTTGTTAAGCTATCTGTTGATTTTAGAGCTATTCTATTTTCTTCGAGCTCTAAATATTCCGCTATTTTTTCTTTAAATGATGGCACTTTGCCTCCACCACCAACTAACATTACGGCTACAGGTGATTTACCATTGAGTTCTAATATTTTGTTCGAGATTTCAGAAGTTATCTTATCAATTGGTTCCTTTATTATTTCCATTATCTTCTCTTTTGAAATTTCGTGTTCAAAATCTAAAATATCTTTGTATTTAAATGAATCTTTGTTTATAAGATCTTTTTTTATTTTTTCTGCTGAGTTGAAATCTATTAACAGTTCTTTTGTTATAGCATCTGTTATTTCGTCCCCAGCTAAAGGAACCATTCCATAGCCCGTAATCGTGCCTTCATTTGAAATTGCTATGTCTGATGTGCCAGCTCCGACGTCAACCATAGCTATATTCAATGTTCTCAAATCTTCAGGTACTACTAAATTCATAGCCGCTATTGGTTCTAAAGTTATATGAATTGGATTCAATCCATTCATTTCCAAAACAGTTAACATTGCTTCTACAACATTTTTTGGTAAGAATGCAGCTATTACCTTTACTTTTGCTTTTTTACCTTTCTGGCCTTCTAAATGCTTTATCCATTCATCATCAACTTCATAATATAAAACAGAATAACCTACACAATACATACCTTTTGAATAATCTAACTTCTCTGTAGCTTCTTTTACAGCTTCTAATTCAATTTTTCTAACTTGAGGTCTATCTACATAACCTTGAGAGCTTATATCTAATTCATACTCTCCAGTTGTTGTGATTAAAAATCTTCCTGCAAGAGCTACTGCAACTTCATGTGGAGTTTCTCCAGTTTTTTCGTTTATACTTTCCAATATTCTTTTAACACCTTTTGCAACCTTATTTACATCATGAATTTGACCATCCATCATGGCTCTGTTTTCATGTTCTTTTTCAAAAGAATGATTTATTATGATGTTTTCATCATCATCTATTTCTGCAAGTATACCAACCAAATTTCTTGTACCTAAATCCAATGAAAAAACCATTATTACACCTCCACAACAGTTACTCCACTTCCACCTTCACCAGTTTTACCCAATCTAAAGTTTTTAATATCTTTGTTCTTCCTTAAATAATCCCAAATTCCTTCTGCTAATTTACCTGAACCTTTTCCGTGAATAATATATCCTTCGTCCATCTCATTTAACATGATGTCTGATAGAAGCTTTTCTATTTCAGGAATTGCTTCTTGGACAGTATATCCTCTCAAATCAATTTCAGGTATTACCTTTTTTGTTGGAGTATAGGTCATTTTATCGGATAAACTTGTCTTTCTATTGTTTTCTTTTTTAACTGGTTTTAGTTCTGAAAGATCATACGTAATCTCTATTGGAGAATCTTCTAAATTGACTTTTGCTTTTTTACCTCTTATTTCAGAAATCTCTCCTTTTTTATTCCCTTGTACTAATACTTTCATACCTTTTTCAAAATTATATTTGATTTTCTTGTTTTTCGCTTTATCCATATCTCTACTTTTGAAGTTATTCTGAATATTCTCTAATTTTTTTAAAGAATTTTTCGCATCTTCAAGGTTTTTAGAATACTTTATATTTTTTATCAAGTTTTCCATTTCTTTTTTTGCTTCTCTTATTTGAGAGTTTAAGTTTCCTATTTCATTATCTAATTCCTCAATTTTTTTATCCTTTAATAACTCATATTTTTTGTTGAACTCTCTTTCCTTTTTTTCAAGTTGTTTTCTTTTATTTTCATGAAACTCTTTATTTGATTGCATCTCTTCATAAGTCTTTGAAATTTTGCTGAATATATTTTCACTGTTTGAATGTTCAGATGAAATATATTCAGTTGCTTTTTCTATTATTTCTTTTATAAAACCCATTCTGCTTGCAATTTCTATGGCATGTGATGCGCCTGGAACCCCCATCATAAGATGATAGGTCGGTTTTAAAGTATCCATATCAAAGGACATAGATGCAGATGTTAAATTAGAATTTTCTATAGAATAAAGCTTTATTTCAGATAAATGTGATGTAATAAAAAGCTTCACGTTTTTTTTGATGAGATAGTCTATTATAGACTTTCCTAAAGCTGAACCTTCAATTGGGTCAGTTCCAGTCCCAAGTTCATCTATTAAAACCAAGCTATTTTCATCAGCATTTTTTATGATTTCGTTTATATTTACCAAATGTGCAGAAAAAGTGCTCAAATTTTGAGTTATGCTCTGCTCGTCACCCATATCAGTATATATAGAATTTATAAAAGGCATTTCTGCTTTCATACTCAAAATTGGTAACCCTACATGTGATAGGAAAAAGGCAACTCCTATTGACTTAAGAGTGACTGTTTTACCTCCGGTATTTGGTCCTGTTATAATCATCCCATTGTTTTCTAAATCTATGTCTAAAGGAACAGAGCCATCTCCTAACAAAGGATGTTTTAAATCTTTAAAATATATTTTTTTATGGTGCTTTTTTGGAATGAAATAGTCCGCCTTCCTATAAAAAGAATAATTTGCCTTTGCAATATGATAATCTATATAAGATACAACATCTATGTTTTTGTATATTGTTTCAATATTTCGGCTTATCATTAATTTTAACTCAGACAATATTCTCGATATTTCATTTCTTTCTTTGTTTTGAAGATCTATCAACTCTTCATTTGAGGCACTTATTCTTTCGGGCTCTATAAAATATGTCGCTCCAGAATCAGATTTTGCTACAAAAATACCTTTTATATATTTTCTGTTCTCTGCCTTTACAGCTAAACAGAGCCTACCGTTTTTAAAAACAGGTTTTTCAATACTAAGATATTTTGAGTATTTGTTTGTGTAAGAACTGTATAAAGAATCTATTTTTTGTTTTGTTTTTTTTATTTGACTTCTCAAATTTCTCAAAAGTTCTGAAGCTGTATCTTTTATTTCTCCATCTATATCTATGGCGTTGAATATTTCTTTTGCCATATCTCTTAAAAAAGAAAACTTAATAAATACATCTGTAACATTTTTGTCAAAATTATTGTTGTTTTCCTTATATTCTCTGTACACGACTTCATGAAATTCAGCTATTCTTCTAAAGTCTTTGGTTTCCGATATAGAGTTTGATTTTAACTTTTCTAAAGTTTCTTTTATATCTGGAATTCCTTTAATGTTAAACAGTAACTGGTTGTTCTTTAACATAAAAAAACTTCGGGAAATTTCTATTTCCCGCTGTAAATTTTCTAAATTTTTATAAAATTGTATTTTTGATTTTAAATATCTTTTGCCATATACACTATGAGAATAGCTACCTATAATTCCAAGTACTTTGTCTATCTCAAGATCTCTGTATGTTTTCTCTAAAATTGGAACGCCACCCCCATTGAAATTGGAAATTGGTTAACTTTGACGTAACTGTCCTCAGCTTCATCTGTCAACTTATAATACCTTGTTTCATAACCAGCGAGAACATATATGTTACTGTATGATAATCCTGCTTGCACTAAGATTTCTGTTGAAAAAGATTTCAAATAATCTGGTGAATTGACACCACCATAAGCATTCACGACAAAATAGATTTCTTTGAATATTGGGGTAGTATATTTTACATTAAGCCCTAAAGATAAACCTATTGATTTTAAATCCTCATTATAAGCTGCCAAATAAGTATTTTCAAAACCCTGTATATATGATAAACCAACATAAGGTCCATATTTTATCTCGCCGGTATCTTCGGTATCTATTAGATAAGATATTCTACCTCCCAAATAATCAAATGGGTAGTTTCCCGATGTTAATTCAGTGACAACTTGAGAAGTTGCTTGCTGAGTTAATGAATAAGAGGGAGATATAAATATCTCCGATGAAAAACTCACCAACGAAATAATTGTTATAGTTAAAAATAAAAGTATATTTTTCTGCACCTATACCACCCTTTTATAATTATTTATGATCTGCTCAATTTTGATATTTAATGTTTTTACATCCAAACCACAAAGTTCTAACTGTTTTTCTCTTGTAGCGTGAGTTATGAATTCATCTTTTATTCCAAATGAGTAAATCTCTTTATTCGAGAAAATGGAGTGTATTGTCTCTCCAAACCCACCACTCAAGCTCCCTTCTTCCACGGTAATTATCTTTTCTGCTTTTGATTTAATTTCTTCTATTATTTTTTTATCTAATTCTTTTATCGTTCTAACTCCTATTACATTAATGTCCATTGATTCTGTAGCTTTCAATACGTTTTTTGATATTGTTCCTACCGATAAAACATAAGCTGAGCTATCTGAAACTTTTAATTTTTTCCAAGATAAATCAGTATATTCAAGATTATCAATTATATAATCTTTGTCTTTCTCGTAATTTTCTTTAGGAAAACGAATAAAAGTTGGTTTTTTTATTCCTTTTTTAACACACGTATAAATAGTGTTAGCTAAATCCTGACCATCTAAAGGAGTGATTAACTCGATATTCGGAATCAATTTCAAATATGAAATATCAAAAACACCGTGATGTGTTGGTCCGTCTTCTCCAACTAAACCCGCTCTATCTAATAGGAAAAGAGAAGGTATATTTTGCAAGGCAACGTCATGAATTATTGAATCAAATGCCCTCTGCATAAAAGTAGAGTACAAGTCAACAACAGGGAGTACCCCTCCTAACGATAAACCAGCTGCAGCAGTCACTATACTGGCTTCTGTTATACCCATATCGATTAATTTTTCAGGATCTTTTTCTTTTAATATATTCAAACCAGTTCCATCAGCCATAGCACCTGTAAAAGCCAGAAAGTTTTCATCAGATAAATAAGCTAAAACATTACCTACGATTTTAGAATGAGATATACCTTTTTTTTCAATAGGCTTAGATACTCCATGAAATTTAGAGGGTTCATTTTCTGCGTTTATATAACCTTTACCCTTTTTAGTCAAGACATGTAAAACAACAGGACCTTCGTCATATTGTTTTAGATAATTTAAAAACAATTCCATTTCTTTTATGTTGTGACCATCAATAGGTCCTATGTACTTTATACCCAAGTCTTCAAAAAAACCTATGGGTTCAGAAAAAACTGTGTGCTTGAATCCTTCTTTCATTTTTTTGATCATGTTTTCTAAATCTTGGCCTAATTCTGAATCTCCTAAAATATCTTTTACCAATTTTTTCAAGGAGTTATAATTTTTTTTCATCCTAATTTTTGAAAATAAATACGAAAAAGTTCCAACGTTTGGAGAAATAGCCATATCGTTGGAGTTTAATATAATTTTAACATTTGTCTTCTGAAATTTAAGTTGGTTAAGCGATTCCAATGCCATACCACAAGTAAAAGACCCATCACCAATTATTGATATAATATTTCTATCTCTTTTTTTTATCTTATCAGCTAAAGTAAAACCTAAAGCGGCAGATATGGAGGTTCCTGCATGTCCTGCTCCAAATTTATCTGCCTCAGATTCCTTTATATTCGTAAATCCAGATAAACCGTTATAGCGCCTCAGAGTTTTGAATTCATCCCATCTATCAGTTAGTAATTTATGAACGTACGCTTGATGAGAAGTATCCCATATAACTACATCTTCATATGGATCAAACACTCTATAGAGAGCTAAAGTTAATTCAACAACTCCAAAATTTGATGCTAAATGTCCGTTATTGGAATAAACCACATCGTAAATATATTTTCTTATTTCATCAGAAAATTCATAGAGTTGAGTATAATTCATTTCTCTTATTTTTTTATATAATTTTTCTTTCATATAATCATCCTTCATTGCTGCTATAAATTCCTTTTGCAAATCTATCTAATAATCCGTTTACAAATTTTATAGATTTTTCCTCTCCATATTTTTTAGTAAGTTTTATACTCTCGTCTATTGCAACTTTAAAAGGGACATTTTTTCTGAATTCAAGCTCGTAAAATCCCATTCTTAGAGAAGTTTTTTCTACAAAACCTAATCTTTCGAATTTCCAATTTTTAAGTTGTTTTTTTATATTGTTATCTATTTCTTCTCTTTTACTAAGTAGATCTTGTATATATTTTTTTGATTGGTTAATGCTTTTTTGATCTAACTTGGCATCTTTTGAATTTTCTTCAATTAAAAACTCAATATCTTCTTCGTTAAGTTCTCTATAGTTTAACTGAAATAGAATTGTAAAAGAAAATTCTCTAACAGGAGATATATCCATTATTCAGATCCTTTCTGATCATCTTCTTCATCTTTTTCTTCTTCATATTCTTCAGAATAATCATTTTCTGGATTTTCTTCTATTTCTTCTCCCATGTTGATATATTCTAAAGATTCTATGGTGATATCAACATTGGTAATAAATATTTCTGACATTTTTTCAAGTTCTTCTTTTATTGATTTTTGTACTTTTTTTGAAAATTCGACTATGTTTTCTCCATATTTTGCAGGTATTTTTAAATTTAAACTCAAACTGTCATCTTCGTTATGAACGATCTTTATATTTTTTGATAGGTCTTTTTCAATTTTTTCATTGTATATTTTTTCTTCTTTCATGAATTTTTCAACAGTTTTGTAAGTTATGTCTCTTAATACTGTTTCAGAAATTGTGATTTCTCCAAAATTATTTTCTTCTTTTATAGGCATTTTAATACCTCCCTTATATGTTTTCTTTCCACCTAAAATTATATCATACTTTAAAACATTTTTAATTGTCCTTGTGGAGTTTTATATTTCTTTCTATTTATATTTCGCATCTTCTTCAATCTGTTTTCTAAATCCACTTTATCAGAAAGATTTTCCAGAACTTCTTTAGCCCTATCGACTATTTCACTTGGAAAACCTGCTAACCTTGCTACTTCTATGCCGTAACTGTTATCACTGACACCATTCTCTATTTTATGCAAAAAAAGAACACCTTCTTTTGTTTCTTTTACTTGAACTCTTTTTGTAATAACATTATCATATATTTCTGAAAGCATTGTCAACTCAGTATAATGGGTGGCAAAAATCGTATTAGATTTTAGAATTTGAAAAAGATATTCAGAAATAGCCCATGCTACTGATATTCCGTCTAATGTTGACGTCCCCCTACCAACTTCATCAAGCAAAACCAATGATCTTTCAGTTGCTTGGTTTAGAATAGTTGACATTTCCATCATTTCAACTAAAAAAGTTGATTTACCAGTTACAATATCATCTTTTGCACCTATTCTTGTAAACACTCTATCATACAAAGGTATATGTGCTTTTTTTGCTGGGACAAAACATCCAGCTTGAGCGAGTATACTCAAAATTCCAATTTGCCTAAGATAGGTAGATTTACCACTCATGTTAGGGCCAGTTAAAACTATAAAATTCTTGTCTTCTATTTCAAAATCATTTTGTGTAAAATTATCAACAAATTTTTCAACAACAGGATGTCTCGAACTTTCGATTTTGGCCTTATTCCCTTTTACAAAATAAGGTCTTGTATATCTATTTGTTTTACTAATTTCAGCAAAACTCCGTATTACATCTAAATATGATATTTTTTCAGATATAGTTTTCAAATCTTTTACGGAATCAGATAAGTCTTTTATGAAATTTAAAAAAATCGTTTTTTCAATTTTTTTAACCTTTTCCTCTGCTATGATAACTTTTTTTTCAAGTTCTCTAAGCTCTTCAGTGATAAACCTTTCTGTATTAGTTAAAGTTTGTTTTCTAATATACTCATCTGGAACTTCTTTTGATTGAGCTTTTGATATTTCAATATAAAAACCATATATTTTATTTCTTCCTAATTTCAGTGTGGTTATTCCTGTTTTTTCTTTTTCTCTTTTTTGTATATTTTCTAAAAAAGTATCTATATCTGTTATTAGACTTCTGTATTCGTCTAATTCTTTAGAAATACCTTTTTTTATAACTTTTCCATCACCAGGTTCATTAGAAGGTTCATCAAATATATGTTTTTCTATTTTTTGTTTCAAATCAGTTCTTATATTAACATTAGAAAAAAACCCTTGAGTTTTTTCATTGGTTTCTAAAGCTTCTTTAATATATGGAACTTGAGTTAAAGAATCTTTTAGGGCAATTAAATCTTTTGGAGTAGATTTTAAGAGCGATATTCTTGATATAATTCTATCGATATCTTTTATTGATGATAAGTATTCTTTTATTTCTTCTGATAAAAAATTGTTCTCAAAAAAAACTTCAACAAGATCTAATCTTTGATTGATTTGTTTTTCATCAATCAAAGGTCTACTTAAAAAGTCTTTTAGCTTTCTATGCCCCATAGGTGTTTTTGTTTTTCTCAAAATATCATATACAGATTTCCCTCTATTTTCATTTGAAACTATATTCAAATTGTTTAAGGTATTTATATCTATGTACATAAATTCTTTTGATTTTAACTTTTTTGGTATGTTCAAATGCTTTATTTTTTTGAATTGGGTTAGTTCCAAATACTTCAAAACTGCGTCCAGACTTTTTAACTCTTCTTGGTCAAACGGAAGATGACCTAAAGTTAAAATATCATAAGATTCTTTTATATGTTCTTCGTAATTTGAAGAGAAATACCACTCTTCTAAAACTTCTGTATAAATTTTGGATGATAATGTTTTTATTTCATTTTTCAAATATCTAAGTTTAAAACTTAAAAGCACTTGAGAATAATTATTGGAAATTATCATGTCCAACAACTCATTTTGAGAAATATCAAATCTATCTATATATAATTCCCCAGTTGAAAAATCAAATAAAACTATTAAAAATTCTTCATCTTTTTCATCATAATCCACTAAAATGCTGAATCTATTGTTTTCGTCCAGCATATTTTCTTCTATTATTGTTCCTGGAGTAATAACCCTTGTGACTTCTCTTTTCACAATACCCTTTGCTTCAGAAGGATCTTCAACTTGATCACAAATAGCCACTTTTAAACCATTATCTAATAACTTTTTTAAATAGTTATCTAAAGCATGATAAGGTATCCCCGCCATAGGATGATTGTTTCTCTTAGTTAGAACTATTTGAAGTATTTCAGATACCTTTTTTGCATCTTCAAAAAATGTTTCATAAAAATCTCCAAGCCTAAAAAGTAAAATTGAATCATTATTCTTTTCTTTTATCTCCAAATATTGCTTCATCATTGGTGTATATTCAGCCATGATAGCCCTCCTACTTTAAAAAAGTAGGGCGCTAAATAGCGCCCAATTTATTATGACTTTTGTGCTTCTTCCTTTGAATTTATAACTTTATCTATTAATCCATATTCTTTTGATTCTTCTGATGACATAAAAAAGTCTCTGTCTGTATCTTTTTGTATTTTTTCAATTGGTTGTCCGGTATGATGACTTAAAATTCTATTTAGTTCTTTTCTCATCCTTAAAATTTCTTTAGTTTGAATTTCTACATCAACTGCTGTGCCTTGACTTCCACCCCAGGGCTGGTGGATCATTATTCTTGAATTTGGTAAGGCAAATCTCTTTTTTTCTGCTCCAGCAGCTAATAAAACAGCACCCATTGAAGCAGCTTGACCTAAACAAATTGTTGAGACGTCATTTTTGATATATTGCATTGTATCATAAATTGCTAAGCCTGCAGTAATTGAACCACCAGGAGAATTTATGTATAAATAAATATCTTTCTCTGGATTTTTTGATTCTAAAAATAGCATTTGAGCTATTATTACATTTGCTACTGTATCATTTACTTCTGTGCCTAAAAATATTATGTTGTCTTTTAATAACCTTGAATAAATATCATAAGATCTTTCATACCTTCCATCACTTTCAATAACTACTGGCATTGGAATACTCATTATTAAAACCTCCTACCTTTGTTAACTTTTTCTATAACTTTTTTTGTATCCACAGATGATAAAATTAATTGCCCACTATCCATAAATATTACTGTTTCAACACTTCTTCCATAGGTAATATCTATTAAAGATGTATTTCCTTTTACTTCATTATTTTCATCTTTTTTTTCTTCTTCTGTTAAAACATCATTACCCTGGAAAATTTTTTTTACCTTTCTGAATTGTATATATTCTTGAGGTAAAATTGAATGAACTCTTTCCGCTGTTATATAAGAATCTTTTGTAATTGGTACAAGCATTTTGCACCTCCGTTTTGTTTTTTCCTAATACAATTATACCTTAATAGATATATTTTTCCAAAATAAAATGGATTTAATAGGTATATATTATAAGTATATGCTCATTTATTTAAATATATTTTATAACTAAAAAACCTTTTTATTAACAAATATTTGCTATAATTGTTTTTGACTTAAATTATTTTGGGGGTAAAATTATGACAGAGCAAATTTCATATCGAGAAAAAGAAGCACGAAAATCCTCTATTGTGGGAATAATTTTAAATAGTTTTTTGGGAATTGTAAAAGTATCTATTGGTTTTTTTACTAATTCGTTAGCTATTTTGGCTGATGGAATTGACTCCGTAACAGATATTATCACTTCTTTTTTAACTTTGATAGCTTCAAAAATAGCAAACAAACCGGCTGATGAATCGCATCCTTATGGACATGAAAAAATAGAGCCTATAATCACAAAAATTCTTTCAATTGTTATTCTTTTTGCTGGTTACCAAGTCTTATATAACGCTCTTTCAAGGCTCTTTAGTGAACAAGTCACTATTGAACAACCTTTTTTGATTTTTATAATATCTATAATATCTGTTTTAACAAAACTTTTTTTATATTTCTACAAAAAAAATATTGGAAATAAAATAAATAGTTCATCTGTAATTGCAGATGCGATGAACATGAGGAATGATGTTCTCACTTCACTGAGTGTAGCTGTGGGAATTCTTATATTTTATTTAACAGGCATAGACTGGTTAGACTCAGTAATAGCTATTTTTGTTTCGATAATTATCTTTAAAATAGGAATAGAAATGTTCTTAGAAACTTCTAATGAATTAATGGATGGTTCTAAAGAACTGGGAGAAATTTACAAAATAACAATAGAAGCAGCAGACAATTTTGATTGCATCAAAAACCCCCATAAAATAAGGGCTAGAAAATCAGGATATGTTTATTTTGTTGACTTACACATAGAGTTGGACCCTGAAATGACTATAAAAGAGGCTAATAAAATAACAGAAAAATATGAAAATAAAATTAAAGAATTGAATAATTATATAAAAGATGTTGTAATACATACAGAACCATTTGAAAATGATGAAAATGAAGGTTATGGGCTTGATAAAAAACAAATAAATAAATATTTTGGAGAATGAGAGGTTAATAATATGCAATTGGATTTTTTAGATGAAGCGAATATATTAGTAAAAGGTGGAAAAGGTGGAGATGGAGCAATCAGCTTCAGAAGAGAAAAGTATGTACCAAAAGGTGGCCCAGATGGCGGAGATGGAGGCAATGGTGGCAGTGTAATTATAAGAGCCACTCCAAACAAAACCACTCTGTTAGAATTTAAATACAAAAGAAAATATTTTGCAGAAGACGGAGAAAATGGCAAAGCAAAAAACATGTATGGAAAAGCAGGTGAAAATCTAATAATTGATGTACCATTAGGAACTATGATCTTTAATTCAGAAACTAATGATTTATTAACTGACTTGAAAAACCCTGGAGATTATTATATCGCAGCCAGAGGTGGAAAAGGTGGAAGGGGTAATTCTAAGTTTGCCAATTCTACTTTACAAGCACCAAGAATCTCTGAAAATGGTGCAGATGGAGAGTTTAATAGACTACACCTTGAACTGAAGTTAGTTGCAGATATAGGAATTATAGGTTACCCAAATGTAGGTAAGTCAACTTTAATATCAAGAATATCAAAAGCAAAACCAAAAATCGCAAATTACCATTTTACAACCTTAACGCCAAATTTGGGAGTCGTGAAAGTTGATGAAGCTAAATCTTTTGTTGTTGCAGACATTCCAGGCCTTATCGAAGGCGCCCATGAAGGTACAGGTTTAGGGGATCAATTCTTAAAGCATATAGAAAGATGTTATGGAATTTTACATCTCGTTGATATATCTGGAGTTGAAGGGAGAGACCCTATAGAAGACTATAAAAAAATAAGAGAAGAATTGGAAAAGTATTCGACGACTTTGGCTGAAAAAGATGAAATCATAGCTGGTAACAAAATAGATATAATAACTGAAGAAGAATTAGAAAAGAATATTCAAAATTTTGAAAGGGAACTTGACATAGAAATTACCCCTATTTCAGCATATTCAAATAAAAATTTAGACGCTATAATTATGAAAATGTGGAATATGATAAAAGATTATAAAGAAGATGAACTCAAGAACATAGAAAAAATCAAGAGAACCTATGAAGACTTTAAAAAACTTAAGGTTGAGCCTGTTGTAAATGAAGTGTATGAATATTTCAATATAGAAGTAACCAAAATTTCTGACCATGAATACGAAATTCATAGTGAAGGAATAGATCTCCTTTTAAAAAAATACGATATAAGCGAAACCGATTCAAGGAGAAAGATTTTGAATATATTAGAAAGAAATGGTTTAAGCAGAACACTTGGTAAAGCTGGTGTTGAGGAAGGGGACACCATCTACATTGCTGATTATGCATTTGATTACATACCTTGAGGTGATTTTATGATTATCTTTTTTGGGGGATCTTTTAACCCTCCACATGTGGGCCATAAAATCATAGCTAATATTGCTTATGATGAGTTAAAACCTAATAGATTCATAATTTCAGCAACACCAAATCCACCACACAAAAAAAATGATTGTATTCTGAACACAAAAAAAAGAATCTTTTTCTGTAAAGCAACTTTTGGAGATAATTTCGAAATAAGTGATATAGAACAATCTCTATCAAAACCTTCTTATACTTTAAAAACATTGGAACATTTAAAAGTTCAGGACGATGATATTTTTCTTTTGATTGGAGAAGATAGCCTTTTTAACTTTTATAAATGGTATAAATACGAGGAAATTTTGAAAATTTCTAAATTGCTTGTTTATCCAAGATTAGGATATAATACAGAAAAAAGTGTTATCCCTCATATTAAATTAAACGCCCCTATAATAGAAATATCTTCAACAGATATAAGATACAGAATACTTAATAAAAAGACTATAAAAGGTATGGTAGATGAAACTATAGAAGAAGAAATTAAGAATGTATACATAAACACTTAATTGACAAAATAATTTTTCTATTGTATAATAACTTTCAGTTAGAAAATTTGCCGAGGTGGTGGAATTGGTAGACACGTATGGTTGAGGGCCATATGGGCAATTGAGCTCGTGCGGGTTCGAGTCCCGCCCTCGGCACCAAAAACAGGAGACATTAAGAGTCTCCTGTTTTTTTTGGCCTCAATATAAACAGAATTATACCTACAAAAATTACAAAATAATATGTAACTAGTCTCCATATGAAAACAGACGTATTTATCGTAAAAATATCTGCTGTTTCTGAAAATATCAAATAATAAAATCCTTCTGCTGCTCCAGCAGTACCCGGTGTAGGAACAATTGCAGCACCAATATCTAAAACTAAAGATTTAAAAAACAAATCAATGTTAAAATCAATTTTAAAGCCCATTAGCACAAAAATTATAGAAAAAATATACGTAAGCACTTGAACACTACTCAAAGCAAAAACTGATAAAAATTGTGGTATTTTTTTTGAGTTAGTTTTAAACATATTTACAAAAGCTTCGACATTATTCACAATTTTTTCCATCATATCTTCAGGTTTTTTTACTATTTTTATTTTTTTTAACAGCATGGTAACACTTTTTACGATTTTTAAAGATTTTTCCTTGCTCAATGAAAAGAGTAGTATTAAAAAAATTACAAATCCATTTAACAAAGTACCTGCTAAAATAATTAAAGTCGATTCCAAGTTAAGATATATATAAGAATAAACAACACCTGTTATTCCAAATACAGTCATTACAATTTGAAATATCATTGATTTATATATTATACTTGCAGTTGTTTCGCCTGGTTTTATACCTTTTTGAGATAAATAGTATACCAATACAGGTTGTCCTCCTGTAAAAAAAGGTGTGAGGTAATTAAATAGATTACCTATAATTACTATTCTCATAAGAGAAAAAAAACCAAATTTATCCTTGTGCTCGAAAAGAGAGATTTTCAAAATCCAGGTTTCTGCTATCCATTTCACAACCATCATTAAAATACCCAAAAAAGCAAAATAAATTATAAAAGTTTTTAATTTTTGAATGTTTTCCTCAATCCCTGTGCTAAATGTAAAAACGGATATTATACCAAAAGTTAGTATTAATGAAAGGATAAATCCTCTAATATACTTTTTTTTATTCATAGGTTCACCCCAACTAAATAAAAAGAGCGCCTAAGCGCCCTTCAATTTATGCTTCTTCCATAACTTGATCTAAGGACATTTTTTCTTCTGAATTCAACAGCTTGTCTACATCTAATATTATAAGCATTTCATCTTCTAACCTTGCAATCCCAGATATAAAGTTTACATTGTTCATTCCACCAACATCGGGTTTTTCTTCTATCAAATCTGTAGAAATAGTCTTAACTTCTTTTACATCATCAACCATTATTCCAATTTTTCTTTGACCAACTTTAATAACAATAACTTTACATTTTGATTTTTCTTGAAAATCAGGAAATTTAAATTTTCTTCTCATATTAACTAAAGGTAAAACTTCTTCTTTTCTAAAGTTTATTACTCCTTCAAGATAATCTGCAACATGAGGGATGACTGTTACTTCTTCATATTCAGTTACAGCATCTATCTTCATAATGTCTAACCCAAATTTTTCTTTTCCTAAATTAAATGTTACTATCTTCATGTCCGTAGCCATCTCAATGCCCTCCCGACTTTTTAATGATATAATTTAAAGGAAGTAATTCTAATATCATTATACTATATTTTATTATATATTTAAAACAAAAAAAAATTAACTAGAGGTGTTTTTATGTTTGAAAGAGAAAAAAAGTATCTAATTAATGATTACGATGGTTATTTAAAACTCAAAAAAAATTATATCAGAAAATCTTTGCTAATTCAATGGTACAAATATAACGGTGAAAGAATTAGAAGAGTTAAATCTTATAGTGGAGTTGAAACTTGGGTAAAAACAACAAAAAAATATATTTCTGCAGAAATACGACATGAACAAGAAGAGGTTATCAGAAAACCAAATCTCGAAGAATTAAATAATCTTGAGGTAGTTGCAAAAATTAGATATTTTATTCTTGATGACCCCGAAATTGTTATAGATAGACTGCTAAACCCTTTTAGATTAATCAAATATAAATTACCATTTGATAAAATAAAATACTTGTTAGAAATAGAAGAAAAGAGTAACAAAATAGAAGATTTAAATAAGTATTTAAAATCTTATTTAAAAGATGATTTTAAATACTTAAAACAGATAGACAAAGAAAATGTTTTTTCAAATAGAGATTTTGCAGGAACTTTTGAAGATAAGGCAGAAAAACTTATAATTTATTGTGAGGATGATTTTAATGGGTAAATTGTATATAGTTGGAACTCCAATTGGGAATCTCGAGGATATATCCATTAGGGCTCTAAAAACCTTGAAAAAAGCTGATTTAATATTAACTGAAGACAAAAGAGTGACAATAAAACTATTAAATGCTTTAGAAATAGGCGAAAAAAATCTTTTTACTTTTAATCAGGTAAATTCTGAAAGAAAAATTCATCAAGTCCTTGAATTACTGAAAACTTACGAAAGAGTATGTCTTGTTAGTGACGCAGGAATGCCAGTAATATCAGATCCTGGCTCGAATTTAATAGATTCATGCTACAAAGAAAATATAGAAATAGATATTATTCCAGGCCCTTCTGCTCCAATAGCTACTTTAGCGGCAAGCGGATTCCCAGGATCAAAATTTACATTTCTGGGCTTTCTGCCAAGAGATAAAAACAGGAGAAGACTATTTAGAAAAATTAAAGACAATTTAGAAAGTGAAATTTATATTTTCTTCGATTCTCCAAACAGACTTTTATCAACTCTAAAAGATTTAGAAAATATAATAGGAGACGTAGAAGTTTTTATTGCTAGAGAAATAACCAAATTACACCAAGAATTCTTTAAAGGAACTACCGATGAAGTAATTGAGCATTTTAACAATAACCCTTTAAAAGGAGAGATAACCGTTGCTTTTTCAAAACGAAAACCATTTTCCTAAATTTGAGAACATCAAATCTTTATTAGATAAATTATATGATGATTTTAAACAAACCGAATTATATGGAAAAGAAATCTTGGTTACTGGAGATATCACATCTGCTAAGTTCAGTAAAAGAAAAGATTTATTTATTGAAATTTCTCAAAAAGTTAAAAATACTAATTATTCCATAACAGTTTTTTTCCCTAATGGAATGGTTAAATATCTTTTCAAAAATATAAATATAGATGAAACTAAAGATTTGATAAACAAAAGATGGAATATAAAAGGGAAAATATCATTGTGGAAATCATCTGCGAAATATGTAATCAACGGACTGAGTTTGAGTTCATTAGGAGATTCTGAAATTGAATTGAAAAGAAAAAAAATACTTAAATTATTGGATTCAAAAAATCTCCTTCAAAAAGAAGAACATAATTTAGATGAGCTTGAACCTATCAAAAAAATCGCTGTGATAACTTCTCCAACTGCCGCTGGGTTCGGTGATTTCAAGAAAAATCTTGATGATGCAAAAATTAAACCACTGATACATTTATACGAATCACCTATGCAAGGTGCTTCAACTGTACCAGGTATGAAAAATGCCTTAAGAAATATCATAAAATCAAAAATTGATTATGATTTAGTTGTTATAATAAGAGGCGGGGGATCAAAATCCGATCTTATGTACTTTGATGATGAAGAAATTGGGTTTTATATTTCAAAAATGAATGAAAGAATTCCAGTTTTGTCTGGAATAGGTCACGAACAAGACAAAACCATTCCTGATTATGTCGCATGGAAAAGCTATTCAACTCCAACAGAAGTTTCAAAAGATATTACTAATTCAATAAACAAAAAATACGAAAACTTGGAACTGTATTCAAAAAACATATATCTATATTTTTCAAAACTTTTCAGTAATATGGAAAATAATTTCAGCTTAAAACAAATTAGTTTTTTATCAAGCTTAATAACTAAAAAAATAGGCAATAATGACAACATTTTAAAAAATTACAAGAACACAGTATCAAGAGAAATTAATATCAAGATAAACCAAAAAGAAGACTATTTAAAGTCATTTAGATTATCTCGAATCAGAAGAGATTTGGAAAAAGATTTAGAACAATTAAAGAATGAAGTAATAAGATATACAAAAGTTAACAAAATTAATGTGAATAATTATTTTGAAAGAAGAGATAATTTTTTGAAAAATATTTATCAAGATATTACTGCAAATAGTCCTTTTGCTTCATTTTTAAACAAAGGAGCTATAGTTAAAAAAGACGGAAAAATTATAGATTCAATAACAAAAATACAAAAAGATGAAAATGTTGAGGTTATTTTTAAAGATGGTAAATCAAATAATAAGATATTAAATATAGAAAAATGGGAGGATTAAATATGAAAGAAATTTTAAAATTGACAAAAAAAGAAATAGAAAATTTGAGCTTTAATCAACAAATGGAATATTTGGAGGAAATAAATGATTTATTTCAAAACGACAACGGCGATATGGATGTTGAAAATGCACTTGAACTTTACAAAAAATCCTTGGAAATACTATCAAAAGCAAAAGGTAAGTTGAATTTGCTAAAAGAAGAAAAAGAAAAAATAGATAAAGAATATGAAAAGCTTTTTGATAACGAAAAAATTGAAGAATGAAATTTTTTTCACTTTGCTATAATTGATTTAACTTTCAAAGTAAAATCAATTATAGCTATTTTTTATCGTGTGAAAAAAATATCATTTGTATGTTTTCTTTTGATATTTTAGCTTATTTTCGTTAGAACATATTTTGCTGACTTTATATAATAATTAAGAGAATTGTTATTACATAATAATTTTGATAAAATTGAATAAGGATTAGGAATATACAAATTTAAAGACTTTTTCACTTATTGTTAAACATAGTTTTTTTGTTATTAAATATAATGTGTTTTAATAATTAATGTAAGTTGACTTTTGTTTTATTATGATTATATTTTTTTAAATTTATAGTGAACTTGTGAAATTAATATCAATTATGATAAAAATAATCCAATTTGGGAGGGAAAAAAATGACAGATTCTCTTGATGTTCAAATGAAGGAAGTAGAAGAATATTTAGACAGCTTAAACCTTAACGACAAAGACGAGGTAGAAAGAAGAAGTTATTTGATAAGGGCATTACACAAAGCTCAGCAAATAGTGGGTTATTTACCTATTGAAGTTCAAAAATTGATTGCTGAAAAACTAAGAATTCATGCGTCTCAAGTATATGGTGTTGTAACTTTTTATAATTTTTTCACAATGAAACCCAAAGGCAAATTTCCAATCTCTGTTTGTTTGGGAACAGCTTGTTATGTTAGAGGTTCAGGAGAGTTATTTGAAGAGCTTAAGAATCTTTTAGGCCTTGAAGATAACGAAACTTCTGAAGATGGATTGTTTTCTCTACATTCAGTGAGATGTGTTGGCGCATGTGGCTTGGCACCCGTACTTATGATTGGTGAAAAAGTTCACGGAAGGGTTAAAAAAGAAGATCTTCCAAAGATTATAGAAAATTACAAAACAAAGGCAAAAGAAGAAGGGATTATTTAAGGAGGGTTCTAATTTATGGCTAAAATCAAAAGTATTGAAGAACTTATGAAAATGAAAGACAAAGCGCAACAAAACATAAAATTTAGAAACGCTGCAAGCAAACAAGAAAAAATTATTTTAAAAGTAGCAATGGGAACTTGCGGAATTTCGTCTGGAGCAAAAGAAACTTTTAACAAGCTTATTGATGTAATAGATGAAAAAAACCTTGAAAATGTTGTAGTAATACAAACAGGTTGTATGGGTTATTGCCACGCTGAACCAACGGTAGAAATAAATGAACCTGGAAAAGACCCAATTTTATATGGGCATATAGATGAATCAAGAGTGGAAGAATTAGTTGAAAAACATCTGATAAAAAAAGAATTACTACAAGATTCAATAATAGGTGAAACTCACCAAAGAGCTGAATAAGATAGGAGGGAATTAATCTAATGGCTAATTACAAACAGTTTATCCTCGTTTGTGGGGGAACAGGTTGTGTTTCCTCTGGCAGTGGAGATATTATAGATAAATTTAACGAAGTTTTAGAAAAAAAAGATTTGAAAGATTCTGTTCAAATAGTTAGGACAGGATGTTTTGGATTTTGTGAACAAGGTCCAATAGTAAAGTTTTTACCAGATAATACTTTTTATGTAAAAGTCACTGAAAATGACGTTGAAAATATTGTAGAAGAACACGTTATAAAAGGTAGAAGGGTGAAAAAGTTATTATATGAAGAACCAGAAAATAAAGAAAAGCTTGAAGAATCGACACAAATGCCTTTTTACAAAAAACAAGTTAGAATGGCATTAAGAAATGCCGGAGCTATTAATCCAGAAGATATTAATGAATATATAGCTAATGATGGTTATTTAGCTCTTGGTAAGGCTTTAAAAGAAATGTCAAGGGACGAAGTAATTGAAAATCTTCTTGAATCAGGCTTAAGAGGTAGAGGCGGAGGAGGATTTCCTTCAGGACTAAAATGGCAATTCACAAAAAAAGCCAAGGGTGATAAAAAGTACGTAGTTTGTAATGCTGATGAGGGAGACCCTGGGGCTTTTATGGACAGATCTGTTCTTGAAGGAGATCCTCATAGTGTAATAGAAGGTATGGCGTTAGCTGGTTACGCTGTTGGTGCTGATGAAGGCATTGTTTATATTAGAGCTGAATATCCTTTAGCCGTTCAAAGATTGAAAACAGCTATAAATGATGCAAAAGAATACGGTTTTTTGGGAGAAAATATTTTTGGTACTGATTTTAACTTTGATATTGATATTAGATTAGGTGCTGGTGCTTTTGTTTGTGGCGAAGAAACTGCTTTGATGCACTCTATTGAAGGGTACAGAGGTGAGCCTACTACAAAACCGCCTTTCCCTGCTAACAGTGGACTTTGGGGAAAACCTACATTGATAAATAACGTTGAGACTCTTGCAAGTGTTCCTTTGATAACATTAAAAGGTTCTGAATGGTTTAGAAAAATTGGAACTGAAAAATCACCTGGTACTAAAGTTTTTGCTTTAGCTGGAGCTATAAACAATGTTGGTCTTGTTGAAGTACCAATGGGAACAACTTTAAGAGACATTGTTTTTGAAATTGGTGGAGGAATTAGAGACAATAAAGCATTTAAAGCTGTTCAAACAGGTGGTCCATCTGGAGGATGTATCCCCTCTGAATATTTAGACACACCAATTGATTTTGATAGTCTTTCTGCTATTGGTTCAATGATGGGCTCAGGTGGTATGATCGTTATGGATGAAAATTCATGTATGGTTGATGTTTCAAAATTTTATTTAAATTTTACTGTTGAAGAATCATGCGGGAAATGTACTCCTTGCAGAATTGGAAATGTTAGATTACTAGAAATTTTAGAAAGAATAACCTCTGGCAGAGGGACACATAAAGATCTTAAATCCTTAGAAGATTTAGGGTCAGTTATCAAAGATTCTTCTTTATGTGGATTAGGTCAAACAGCCCCAAATCCAATATTATCAACTTACCACTATTTCAAAGACGAATACATAGCTCATGTTGACGATAAATCATGTCCTGCAGGAGCATGCAAGAGCTTAGTTAAATATTTAATTAGCTCCGAAAAATGTATTGGATGTACAGCTTGTGTTAGAGTTTGTCCAGTTGAAGCTATTAAAGGAGAAATTAAAAAACCTCATGAAATAGATCAAGAAAAATGTATTAAGTGTGGTGCTTGTTATCAGACTTGTAGATTTGGTGCCATCAGTAAAATATAATTCCGAAGGGAGGATATAATAGATGCCTAAGGTATTTGTTAATAATATAGAGATAGATGTTGCGGAAAACTCAACAGTTTTACAAGCTGTGAATAAAGCTGGCGGTTATGTACCAACTTTATGTTATATGAATTTAGAAGAAATAGGAATAGAAAACAAACCTTCATCGTGTAGAGTTTGTGTAGTTGAGGTGGAAGGAAGAAAAAACTTAGCCCCTGCTTGTGTCACTCCAGTATTTGAAGGTATGAAAATAAATACTCATTCAAGAAGAGCAATAAATGCAAGAAGAACTGTGGTTCAACTTTTACTTTCTGATCATCCTCAGGATTGCTTGAAATGTCCTAAAAATGGAGATTGTGAATTGCAAAGTATAGCTTCAGAATTAAACATCACAAGGAATCCATACATGGGTAAAAAATCTATGTATGATAAAGATATTTCAGCAGCAATTATTAGGGACCCAAACAAATGTATTATGTGTAGGAAATGTGAAACTGCATGTAATGAATATCAAACAGTTGGAGTTTTGTCGGCAGTAGAAAGAGGCTTTGATTCAGTTGTTAAGCCAACATTTGATTGGTCTTTGGAAGATACTAACTGTACTTTTTGTGGTCAATGTGTTGCAGTATGCCCAACAGCTGCTTTAGTTGAAAACGATTATATTCAAGAAGTATGGGATGAAATAGAAGATAAAGAAAAACACGTTGTAGTGCAAACTGCCCCTGCGGTTCGAGTCGCATTAGCAGAAGAGTTTGGTCACAAGCCAGGAACTATCTCAACAGGAAAACTCGTTGGTGTTTTAAAAATGATGGGATTTGACAAAGTATTTGATACAAACTTTGCAGCTGATTTAACGATTATGGAAGAAGCTACCGAATTTGTCGATAGATTACAAAATGGTGGAACTATGCCTATGTTGACTTCTTGTTGCCCAGGTTGGGTTAAATTTTTAGAACATCAGTTTCCTGAATTAATTGATAGTCCTTCAACTGCAAAATCTCCTCAACAAATGTTCGGATCTATTGCAAAATCGTATTATGCAGAAGCTAACAATATTGATCCCAAAAATGTAACTGTAGTATCAATAATGCCTTGTTTGGCTAAAAAATATGAAGCTGGAAGAGATGAATTAAATTTCAGTGAAGAATACAAAGATGTTGATTATGTTATAACCACAAGGGAATTGGCAAAAATGATAAAAGAATCTGGTTTTAACTTTGATTCTATTCCTGAAGTTAAGTATGATAACCCATTGGGAGAGTCAACTGGAGCAGCTGCTATATTTGGCAGAACTGGCGGTGTTGCTGAAGCTGCCTTAAGGACTGCCTATGAATGGATTACAGGTGAAGAACTGTTAGAAGTTGAATTCGAAGGGTTGCATGGATATAATTCTATCAGAATAGCAGAAGTAGACATAAAAGGGACACCTATAAGAGTTGGTGTCGCATTTGGACTTGGGAACGTGAGAAAACTTTTAGAAGATATTAGAGATGGAAGAGAGAAGGTTGATTTAATAGAAGTTATGGCATGTCCTGGCGGGTGTGTTGGTGGAGGTGGGCAACCTTACCACCACGGTAATTTTGATGTTATTAAAAAACGAATTGAGGCAATAAATAATGTAGACAGGACTTCAACTATCAGAAAATCACATGAAAACCCTTCTATCAAAAAATTGTACGAAGAATATTTAGATAAACCAGGATCAGATAAGTCACACAAGCTTTTGCACACACATTATTTTGAGAGAGAATGGTTATAATATAATAAAAGGGGCCTCTTGGTCCCTTTTATTTAAATATACTATAATTATACATGCAAATAATTATGAGGTGATTTTATGAATTCATATGCAATGATTATAATAGCAAATGATGATGATGATGCTTTTATGAAATCAAGCAAAGCTGCTGAAAGATACGGTGATTATAACGTTTCTTCTATTATAAACTACAGTGAAGAACCAAAACTCTTTAAACGTATCGCCATAAAAATGGTTGAAATGTATGGAGATCTTATAGAAGCTAATAAAAGTTTAATAAAAAAATTTGAAGGCAAAGTTCCTGAAGACGATTTTATATTAAACCAAATGAAAGATAATTTGATTAGATTTGAAAAAGGTTATTATAAATTTCCTAATGAATGGAAAATAGTTTTTTTTAACGGTAATGATTTTGAGCATGTAGATACCAAAGATTTTGTTGAACAAATTATAAAACAAAACAAAGCGGAAAATCTTTACATGGCATTAATTGATACACCTTAAAAAAAGAGCCCTGAAGGCTCTTTTTTTTTACATGTATATTTGGGCAGGATATCCTGCATCATCCAACAATTTTTGAACCATCTCAGCTGGTTCTTCAGTTTCAACATGAACTTTTTTACCCTCTAAATCTACCTCAAATCCAGTTATAGACTTTTTAGAAGACAAAGCCTTTTCTATAGTTGATTTACAATGCTCGCAAGACATATCTGGAACATCAAATGTATATTTCACTTTTTATCCCCTCCTTTAAAATTTATTTTTTATACTATTTGAATTAATTATAACATTGATTGAACTAAAAATCATAGCAATTTCAGCTATAGCTGGATGTAAGGCACCACTCATTGCAAGAGGTATAGCTATCAAGTTGTAAGCAAAAGCCCAAAACAAATTTTGTTTTATCTTAGAAAAAGTCACTTTTGATATATCTATTGAATCTACTATTTTTTGAATATCTCCTTTAATAGAAACTATATCTGCACTTTCAATAGCTAAATCTGTTCCCGTACCTATAGCCAAAGATAAATCTGCTGCTTTTAAAGCTGCTGCATCATTTATTCCGTCTCCAACCATACAAACTTTTTTACCTTGCATTTTTAATTTATTTACTATATCGACTTTATCTTTTGGTTTCATTTCAGCTTCATAATAGTCTACGCCAACAATTTCAGCAACTTTTTGTGCAGTAACTTTATTGTCTCCAGTTAAAATATATGTAGTTAATCCCATTTCTTTTAATTTTTTAATCGTGTCAACTGCATCGCTTTTAATTGGATCTTCTATTGAAATTATACCCAATTTTTCGTCATTTTTAGTTACTTCTATAATTGTATTTTTACCATTAAGAATATCTCTATAATTTTCAGAATTTTCTGGTTTTCCAACAAAATATTTATCATTATTATAGACACCTGATATTCCTTTTGATGTAATTTCTTCAATATTATCAAATTTTATTTTTTTGTATAAATTATTCTCTTTGGAATATTTTATAACGGCGTTAGCAAGGGGATGATTTGAATATTCTTCTAAAGAAGCAATAACACTAAAAACATCTTCTTTAATATTATGATAAACAACTTTTGGATTGCCCTCTGTTATTGTTCCTGTTTTGTCAAATAAAATTGTGTCAATGTCTTTTGAAGTTTGAATGGCAGAACCATTTCTAATAATCAATCCCTTTTTTGCAGCTACTCCACTTCCAGATACCAATGCCATAGGTATTGCCAATCCCAAAGCACAAGGACAAGCTATAACAAGTGTTGCTACAAACACAAAAATTGATTGAGAAAGAACATTAATCTCATCTTTTATCCAGAACAGATTATTTGATAGAAACTCTTGATAACCAGCTAAATTTTCAAAATTAAAATACCAAAACAACGCACTAAAAACTGCCAATCCAAAAACTATCGGAATAAAATAGTTTGTTATTTTGTCTGCAAAAGCCTGGATAGGAATCTTAGCTGATTGAGACTCTTCTATCAACTTAATCATTTGACTCAAAAAAGTGTCTTCTCCAACTTTTTCAACTTTAACTTTTATCATACCGTTTTCATTAATCGTACCACCAATAACTTCCTCACCTTTTTCTTTATAAACGGGAACTGGTTCACCTGTAACCATAGATTCATTTATACTGGCACCACCATAAATTATTTCTCCATCTAAAGGTATTTTTGAGCCTTTTTTTACTACTATAATATCACCTTTTTTTACTGAATCAACTGGTACTTCAATCTGTTCATTTCCTTCAGTTTCAACAAAAGCATAATTTGATTGCAATTCTAATAAATTTTTTATTTCTTTAGAGGCATTTCTCTTCAATTTAGATTCAATAAATCTGCCAAGTATGTGTAAATTAATAAGCATAGCTGCTAAAGTACCAAATGATAAAATATCAAAACTTGTAATAGCCAAAAGGTTTGTAATCCAAGCGGATATTCCACCCAAACTTACCAAAGTATCCATATTGGTGTGACCATGAGATACTGCAATATAAGCACCTTTTAAAGTCTTTCTCCCAGAATAAAAAAGTACAATTGAAGAAAAAACTAATTCGATGTAATGAAAAAAGGGTATTGTTATACCAAACATATTTAAAACCATCAGTATCATTAAGGGTATTGTTATAGCAGAGGCTATTATTAAATTATTTTTCGATTTCTTATACTTTTCTTCTAAGACATCATTAGATATTCTTTTTTTTACTGCCTTATACCCTACATTTTTAATTTGCCTTTCTATTTGTTCAAAAGGAATCTCTTTCGAAGATATCAAGAATGCCCTCTCTGTAGCTAAATTTATTGAAACATATTTTACTTCTTCTATTTTTTTTAACGCCCTCTCTACATTTCTAACACAACCAGCACAGGTCATTCCCTCTACTGAAAAATTTATTTTATAATCCTCATTCATATTCACACCTCCTTATCCCCCTGTGGGGGGTATAAATATATGATAACTTATTTTTATTAAATAAAGATTAATAAAACTTAAAAAAATAACTCCTGTAAAAAATTTTTACAGGAGTTATTTTTTGATTCTATTTAATTTTTAGAATTATATTTTTTATCTCAGAGCCATCATCTTTTCCGTACATTTCTTTTAAAGCTGTATTTAACTGTTCTTTTATTTTTTCCATTCCACTAACAGTTTTAAAATCTTCATAATTATGCATTGATGAAACTAACCTAAGGTTATCAAAAACTTTTGAATAATTATTATCAAAGAATTGTTTGATCGATGAAGCGTTAGTTACTATTATATACTCCTCTACAGTTATTCTTTGATCTTTCGCCCAAATCTGATAATCAGAAGTTATAACTTCTGATTTGAACTCTTGATTGGCATTTATATATCTTATTTCTGGATTTTCTGACCCGTAATATTTTATTTCGGTAAATCCTAAAAATTCTGGATTTCCCAAATTTTTAATAGAATAAACACCAACTCTATCATCATTAAATCTTACATAAAGGAAATCTTTTGCTATTGTTATTTTATCAATATCATCCAGCTCCATCGATTTTATTATATTAGGGTTCATTGGATTGGATATATTTGCTATATTAATGCCTTCAGAATCTCTAAGAATAAATAAATAATTACCATCTTTAACTACTTCTTTAACTGTTCCACCCACTTTGATATTGGTTATTTCTGTGGGATTCCTTGGATCTACAACTTCATACACAGTGACTCCATCTCTACCAGAAGGTGAATAAAGATAAGTTTTATCTGGTAATTTTTTTGTCCTAAAATCAATACTTGTTTTACTTTCTGAATTTCCATCGAAAGCTGTAACAGTTATAGTGTATTCACTTTCATAATCTAAACCTTCTAAAATAATATTTGTATTTTTAGATCTTGTTTGGATATTTTTTATATTTCCATTTTTCTTCAAATCAACAGTGTAAAGGATGTCATTGTTTTCTTTATCATTTGACTTAAAAGATAGGCTAATTGTGTTTAAAGGATCGACTGTTTCTCCACTCGATAAACCACTAACCATAGGTTCACTCGGCGGAGTGTTGTTATAAATTTCATAACCTTCCGTATATTCAAACATTTTACCATTTTCTACTACAGAAAATTTTAAATTGCTTACAGGTCCTAAATTTTCAAGAGTAAAAGTATTTTCATCAAATGAAGCGAATTTATAATACTTTTCCCCATCTTTTTTGTAGACAAGATATTTATCATATCCTTCAGGCATTTCTAAACTTAAATTATTTCCAATCCAAGAATAGTTTATTGAATACTTAATAGTTTTTTTAGAAAGAGGAATTTCTATGGTTTTATTATCATCTAAATAAACTTCTTTTGTCCCGCTGTAAGTAATTAAAGCATCGTCATTCAGTACATTTAAAGTCACTTCATAATTTCCATCTTTTATGTTTTCGAGTAAAACATTTTGATCAAGAGTGAAATCAAAAGAGTAGGTGTCATTTCCTTCTAAAACCACGTTAAGGCTGTTAAGATTTTCTTGTACTGAAGATTCAGGTATGTCATAGTTAATTGTAAGCTCGTATTTTTTATTGAAAACCGTAAAAAGTATTATCATTATCAAAGTAAATACTACAATAATTCCTATGGAAGAAAAAAGTATTATTTTTTCTCTTTTATTATTTTTGGTGTAATTTTCTTCGTTTACTAATTCTTCAAATTCTTGATTTTCGTTTTTATTTTCATCCATTTTTATCACCTCAAAGGAATTATATCATATTTATAAAAAAAGGCATCATTTTTCAGATGCCTTTAATAATTTTTACACGATTATATCTCTCATAATATTTGCTAATTCTATAAAATCTTCTTTTAATGAGGCTCCTCCAACTAATCCCCCATCAATATCAGGCTTGCTAAATAGTCCAAATATGTTTTCAGGTTTTACTGAACCTCCGTATAATATTGACGTCGAATTTGCAACATCTTGGTCATAAATTTCTGATATTAACCTTCTTATGGATTCATGTGTATCTTGAGCTTGTTTAGGAGTTGCAACTTTCCCGGTGCCTATTGCCCAAACAGGTTCGTATGCAATTACAACATTTGACATGTCTTCTTTAGTTACACCTTTTAATCCTTTTTTTATCTGTCTTTCAACTACATTAAGTGTTAAGCCATCTTCTCTTTCTTCAAGAAGTTCCCCAACACATAATATAACTTTTAATTCATTTGATAAAGCTTTTTTAACTTTTTTGTTTATTTCTTCATCTGTTTCTTTAAAAATATTCCTTCTTTCTGAATGACCTAATATAACGTATTCTGTATTTATATCTTTAAGCATTTTTGCTGATATTTCACCTGTAAATGCTCCGCTATCTTCAAAATACATATTTTCAGCTGCTACTTTTATTTTTGAACTTCTTGTTATATCAGCAACTCTATCTAACGCTGTATAAGGGACTCCCAATATTATTTCGAATTTATTCTCATTTCCAATTTGACCAACTAATTTGTTTACAAATGCGGAAGCTTCTGTGTTTGTTTTGTTCATCTTCCAGTTACCTGCAAGGATAAAATTTCTTTCTCCCAATCTTTTTTTATTTGCGATTGATTTTATCCCAGGCAATTCATTTCCTTCAAGGTATTCTAATGAAGCCCCACCTCCAGTGGAAACATGTGAGAATTTTTGAGCTAATCCAAATTTTTCAGCAGCCGCAGCTGAATCTCCACCACCAATAATACTGGTAGTTCCTTTATCTGTAAGATCGGCTATCAATTGAGCTACTTGTTTTGTCCCCTCAGCAAAATCATCTATTTCGAATACCCCCATAGGACCATTCCATACTATTGTTTTCATATTTGATAGTTCGTTTTTAAATAACTCTAAAGTCTTAGGGCCTATATCTAACCCCATCCATCCTTCTTCTATTCCATCATCAATAGAAACTATTTTCTTTTCAACACCTGTTTCTAATTTTTGAGCTACTACTGCATCTGTTGGTAATATAAGCTCAACATTCTTTTCTTTCGCTTCTTTTATCAATTCTTTTGCCAAATCTATCTTGTCTTCTTCAAATTTTGAAGAACCTATTTTTTTATCAAGAGCTTTCAAAAACGTAAACATCATTGCTCCACCAATGAATATCTTATTAGCTTCGTTCATTAGGTTTTTTATTACACCTATTTTATCTGATACTTTTGCTCCTCCAAGTATAACAGCGTAAGGTTTTTCTGGGTTTTCTGTAACTCCCCCAATAAACTTTATCTCTTTTTCCATCAAAAAACCTGCTACAGATGGGATAACAGATGCAATCCCAACGTTGGAAGCATGAGCTCTATGAGCTGTACCGAAAGCATCATTCACATGAATATCAGCTAAAGAAGCCCAATAATTTGATAACTCCTCATCGTTTTTCTTTTCACCTTTTTCGAACCTTGTATTTTCTAAAACTAAAATTTCTCCAGATTTTAAAGATTCTACAGCTTTATCTACTTTTTCACCTCTTGTATCATCGACAAACTTAACCTCATTATCTATTATTTCATTTAATCTTTCTGCAACTGGTTTTAAAGAAAATTCTGGTGTTCTTTCACCTTTTGGTCTGCCTAAATGAGAAAGAAGTATTACTTTAGCACCTTTTTCTAAAACATAGTTAATCGACGGAATAGCTGCTTTTATTCTTGTTTCATCTGTAATTTTTCCATCTTTTATTGGTACGTTAAAATCAACTCTCATAATTACTTTTTTGTCTTTTAAATCAATATCTTTTATCGTCATTTTACTCATTATTTCACCCCCGGGTTTATTTAAAAAAAGGGAGACGTTTAGGTCTCCCATTTATTTACTTTTTATTATTTAATTAATGATGCTAAATGTTTTACCAATCTAACTAATTGTGTTGTATAACTCATTTCGTTATCATACCAAGAAACAACTTTAACTAACTGTTTTCCATCAACAGTCATAACATTTGTCATTAATGAGTCAAATAATGAACCGTTTGAACTGCCTATTACATCACTTGATACTATTGGATCTTCTGTGTAGCCTAATGTATCTTTTAACTCACCTTCTGAAGCTTCTTTCATTGCTTTATTTATATCTTCTGCTGTTACTTCTTTTTCAAGTTCAACAACTAAATCAACTACAGATCCAGTAACTACTGGGACTCTCATAGCTATACCATCTAATTTACCGTTTAATTCAGGTAAAACTTTTCCAACCGCTACAGCTGCACCTGTCGTTGTAGGTGAAATATTTTGAGAAGCAGCTCTTGCTCTTCTGAAGTCTTTATGTACTCCATCAACAGTATTTTGATCTGCTGTAAAAGCATGGATAGTTGTCATAAAACCTTTAACTATTCCAAAATTATCATTTAAAACTTTTGCAACTGGAGCTAAACAGTTTGTTGTACAAGAAGCTCCATCTATAATATCTTCGTTACCAGATAAAATTTTGTGATTTACGTTGTACACAATACTTGGTATATCTCCTTTACCAGGAGCAGATATTACTACTTTTTTAGCCCCAGCATCTAAATGCATAGCTGCTTTTTCTTTTGTTCTGAATACACCAGTACATTCTAAAACAACGTCAACGCCTAATTCTTTCCAAGGTAATTTAGTAGGATCTTTCTCAGCAATAACTTTTATATCTTTGCCGTTTACACTGAAAGCTCCTTCTTTTACTTCTACTGTTCCTTTGAATCTTCCATGTGGAGTATCATATTTCAATAAATGAGCTAATGCTTTTGAATCAGATAAGTCATTAATAGCAACGATATCAAATTCTGGGTTATCAAACATAAGTCTAAAAGCCAATCTCCCAATTCTTCCAAATCCGTTAATAGCAACTTTTACCATTTGTGCACCTCCTAAAGATATATGAGCAATAGTTATTTTTTTCTCTAACTATATTATATTCCTAAAATTATAAATTAATGCAAAACATAGGTTAATTTTATTATAATCCTAACCCCATTCCTTCAAATCCACCTAAATATTTCTCTGAGATTTTCTCACTCTCTTCATCTTTGTAATTTTTAGCTTTTTCAAGAGCTTCGTTTGTTGCTGCTATAATCATATCTTTAATAATATCCATACCTTCATCTTCTAACTCATCAGAAATTTGAATATCTTTTACTCTCAAGTCACCTGTTACAATAACTTTCACTACTCCACCTCCGGAAGTAGCTTCTATTTCTTTATTTACAAGTCCAGCTTCCATTTCTTCCATTTCTTTTTCCATAGATTGTTGTGCTTGTTGTGCCTGTTGCAATAGTTTGTTCATATTACCTGATTTCTTGGGTGCACTCTTTTTAAAAGATCTTCCACCCATACTCTTTATTTTTTTTGCCATTAAAGTTCCTCCTTTCTTTTCGTTAATATTATATCATTTTTTTAATTATTCCCAAATATTTATAATTAAAATTAAATATAACAAATAATTACATATATATGATATTAGGTCTAATTTATTAAAAAATGAGAAATTTTATCATATTGAAAATATATAGTATAATTAAATTGAGAGGAGGGATTGTATGTATTCTTACAGGTCACTGAAAGATGTTTCCCCGGTAGAAGTAATAAGATTGGTTAACGACGTATTTAAAGATTATATCGTTCCGATAGATTGGAATTTAAAATCCTTTGAAAAAGACGTAAAAGAATATTCCATTTCATTAAACGATTCTTTTATTTGCTATGATGATGGAACTCCAATCGGATTTTCAATTGTGTCTCATAGGGGAGAACTTGGTAGAATTGATTCAATAGGGGTTTTACCAAAATACAGAGGTGAAGGAATTGCTTCTGAAATAATTTACAGGACTATAGAAACTTTAAAGTGGAAAGGTATCAAAAAAATAATTTTAGAGGTAGAACAAAATGAGAAAAGAGCAATAAATTTTTATAAAAAACACGGGTTTAAAGAAAAAAGAAAACTCATATCTTTAAATTTGAAAACTGATTCTAAAGAAAAATATGATTACAAATACGTTGAAGAAGATAATATATGGCTTAAAGAAAATGCCTTTAAAGCAAAAACAAATCTTGATAGAAAACCTAACTGGCAAAGGCATCCTCAAACTTTAGAAAAAAGTGAAGATAGATATAGGATAGAAAAAGTTGTTGAATGGGGGTATACTATTGGATATGTTGTGTGGGGTGAAAATGTTGACAATGCATACATAGTGGATGCCTCTCCAATAGACGATAAAACTCCTTTTAAAGAATTTATCTCAGATGTTGTAAAAAGAGTTACCGAAAAATATGATTCTGTTTCTGTTGTAGCAGTACCAGAAGATGACTTATTATATAAAGCTCTTTTAGATAACGGATTCAAAGAGTTTTTAATTCAAGTAGAAATGGAAGAGAAAATTCATTAAAAATTCAGGGATTTTATCCCTGAATTTTTTTTAGGTTTTCTTTTTGTTCAGAAGTTAAAAAATCAAAACTTCTATTGAATATAATCTTATCTGCAGTTTTTTTTGAAATACCCTTAATCATTGAAAGTTCTTTTCGATCTAAATTGTTAAGATTTATAGGGTGTTTTAAAATCGTTAAAGATCTTGAACCGTGGTCAACCACAACACCATCGTATTTTGTGTATAATTCTTGTTCTTTTGGATAGCCACAAATTACAGAATAAGTACCCAATTGTCTTGAATAAGACATATAATTTTCATTTTTTTCTACTATAAGATTTTTCATTTTAGTCCCAAGAGGAAATACTTTTTCAAGCATTTTATGATCGTAATATTTCATAAACTCTTTGAATTTTTTAAACTCTTTTTTGTTGACTTTGTGCTTTTCATCAGTAAGAGATAGATAAGTTTTAGGAAAAACCATTACCTGTCTTACATTTATCCTTCTCAACATGAGATCATCATCATATATTTCTTCCAACACCCTTTTATTAACTTCATACGTTCTTTTGCTTTCTCCAATAAGTCCAAATAAAAGGTTTATACCAGGTAAAAGCTTTGGTATCCCATTCTCATCTCTTTTACCCCCTATTTCGTTTACCAATTCAATAGCCTTGATAAAACTCTCTTTGCTTCCAGAAATTTTGTTTTTTTTCAAAACATTTTCATCAAAACTCTCAATTCCAAAAGATAAAATATCTCCAGACGTATTATATTTTGAAATAGTTTCTATGATTTTTTGAGATTCTGAATAATTATCTATTATAAAATTTGGATTAGCATTATCTGTGTGAATTAAATCAAATTTATCATGAATCTCTTTATATAAATCTTCAAAAATTTGAGTATTTATTTTATCGTCGTTAAAACTAATTCCATAGGCAAGAAAATTTGAGCTTCTACCAAACCTAATATTTTTAACATCATTTTTTGATAAACTATTTAATTCTTCTATTACATCTTTTAATTCTCTTTCTTTATACAATCCATAAATAACTGGTTCTGTGCAAAAACTACAAAAACCCTCTTTTCTGTCGCACCCTCTTGAAAGCTCAATTTCTGCTATAACATCTGGGAACCTTGGATGTTGACGAACGATATGAGCTCCTAACGGAGCTATTTTATTTATTACATCATAACTTTCTCTCTCTTTTATATCCCATTCATCATTAATTGGATATTTTAATAAAAAATTTTCAACGGCTCCTTCAACTATATAGTCAAAATTGTCCTTTAAAAGATCCTTTAATATAGAGGCGCTTTTACCTCCAGTCAATGTGTAACCTTTTGTTATAGGCCCTCCTAAAACCCTAAGTGGAGAGCTATTTAATTTGAATATTTTATTTATTTCATCAATGTTTATTGGCTTTCCACTTAGATAGTGGCCAGGAACTGTTGTGCCCGCTATAATTATTATATATTCATAATGATCAAGTGATTGCCATAAATCATCTTTTCTAATTTGATCTATTGTAAAATATTTAACTTCTATATCATTATACATTAATGCTCCTGCAGCGTATCTAACTTGAGGAGAGATATATGGTGGAACACCTAAAGCAGCAGGTTCATCTAAATATCCATCTATAATTGCAGCTTTCAAAATAAAACCTCCAGTAAAGGGAAAGATGAAGTATTCAAATTTTGGTGGATTTGGCGAAATAGTTAACTTTGAAATTAAATTTGGTTTTGAAAACTTAATAAAATAAGTAAAGAAAGAATTGCTGCTACCAAAACGGGCAAAAAACTATCATCTACTTTCAACCATAACCATATCTAAAAATTCCCTTGCAATTGGTACAGCTACTGATGAACCAAATCCTCCATTTTCAACAAAAACAACTATAGAATAATTTTTTTCTGGTTCTTGCGTAAATCCAGCAAACCAAGCATGAGACCTTTTACCCCCTGAAACCTGTGCAGTACCTGTTTTACCAGCTATTTTATAATCAGCATCCTTAAAATATTCGTATGCAGTACCTCCATTCTGGGAATCACCTGGATAGGAAGTTACTTCATTCAAGCCTTGTAAAATATACGATAAGTATTCTTCGTCAAGTTCATAGCTGGTGCTTAACTTTTTATCATATTCATTTATTACTTCATCAAAAGAATTTTTTGTTTTGTCATAAACATGAAAATTGTAATATTGCCCATGTTCAGCCAAAATATTATAATATCTAAGTATTTGAATAGGTGTCATTTGAATATAGCTTTGTCCTATAAAAGCCTGTACAGTTTCACCAGGATACCAGGGTTCACCAAATCTTTCTCTCTTCCATTCTTCGCTTGGAAAAACTCCTGTGATTTCGCCGGGTAGGTCAACCCCTGTTTTTTCTGTTAAAGAATATTTTTCTGCTTGTTGATAAAGAAAATCTATACCAATCTTTTCTCCAAGAGAATAGTAATATGAGTTTGCAGAAACTCTCAGTGATTTTACAAGATCAACGACTCCATGACCAATTAAGTTCCAATCATCAAAGGTTGCTATCCTATTTCCTGAAGAGTTATAAAGATTGTATCTCCCAGTTGTATTAATCGTAGCTTCTGGTGAAATCCCATATTCCAAAGCAGAATAAGCTATAAATGGTTTTAGAACAGATCCTGGAGCAAATGAAGCAGATATGCTTCTGTTTAAAAGAGGAGATTTTGCATCATTCAATATCCTTCTAAACTCTATATTAGAAAGTCCTCTTGAAAAATCATTGGGATTTGGTGCGGGGTAAGAAACCATGGCCAATATAGAACCATTTGATGGTTCTGAAATTATAACTGAACCAACGTGGTTATGTTCTTCCATATAATCATATATTTTTTTCTGAAGCTCTATATCCAAAGTTAAATATATATCATTTCCTTTTATAGAAGGGACTTGTTCTATGGTACTTTCTATATAACCTGATGGAGAAATGGTTACTATTTTATAACCTTCTTTTCCTTTTAATAACTCGTTAAATTCTCTTTCAATACCCGTTCTGGGTACTCCTTCATTATCAACATAACCCAATATATGATAAAGCGAATCATGAGAATATTTTCTTATATAATTTTCATAAACAACAATATTGTCCATTGAGTCGACCTTTTTTGCAGTTGTACTGGAAATTTTTAAGTCAGCTTCTTTGTTAAAATTCAAATCATCTAACAAATTATTAATGTCGACATTTGAATATTTTAAAATTCCTTTTAATTTCTCTTCTTCATTTGAATCAAGATTTTCACTCGTTAAATTGAGCTTGTATCTCTTTTCATTCCATGCCAACAAGTTACCGTTTTTATCGTAAATATCTCCCCTTCTTCCGGGGATTTTATAAACTCTTGTACTCATATCAAGAACATTTAGTCTATAGTCTTGCCAGTTTATTACTTGTAAATAAAAAGCCCTTCCTATTAAAATACTAAAAGCTGAAATCATAAAAATAAATAAAAATAAAACTCTATTATCTCTCATTAAAAATCAACCTCATATTTAAAAAATAAAGAGTTAAAACGAGTATATTAGTAATAATAAAGCTAAAGTATGAGTATGTAATGTAGCTTAAAAAAATAGAATATGGAAGAGAATATAAAATCACCCCATAAAAGTTGTTTGGTAGATTATGGAAAACTTTCCTGAAAATAACATAAGTTACATAAAATAAAATAGCGGTAAATCCCAAATCATATCTTGTTGAAAAAAATATCAAAACATATACCATCGTGAATATAAGGTCATGATCCTCTTCGTTAAAAAATTTTAAATATATGGAATAAATTGGGAACAAAAACAGAATTTGACTTCCAACCCAACTATCCCATGATGCGATAATCAAGGTTATTATTATCATAGAAATCATCAAAACCATTTAATCAACCTCCATTATAAAGACTGTACTTGAGTCAATTTTAGAAGGCTCAAAAATAAATTTATCTCCTATTTTCGAAGTGATTTTACCTTCTAAAGTAATAGGAATTTCTTTTAAATAAAAAGGGGTTTCAATTTTAACTTCTTTGTTTTTAACTTCTATATTTTCAGGCAACTCTAAATACAAGTATCCATTTTTTTCCTCAACCAATATATCGTTGTTATCCATTAATGCGAAAAAATGATTTTCACTCCATCCCAATTTCTTAACCAATACAATATCGCTTAAAACAGATTCAACAAATCCAACTAAATGTTTTTTGGAATCAATAACTATAGAATTTTCATCTACCTTATTTACCGTTTTTACCCTCAAATACTTTCCATTTTCAAACAAAATAACACCTGGTTTAGTATTAACATCAACCAGAATTGAATTTTTCTTTTCTATCTCGTAATTTAATAATTCTTTTTCTATTTCTTGAAATTTTTCCATATTTATTTTAGAAGTTTCTATATATTCATGAACTTCTGAAAAGACTATTTCAAATGGAAAAACAACCCATTGAAAATATCTCTCAATGGGTTTATATATGTTTGCTATAATAATTATAAAGACTAAAATATTTAAGTAAAATAAACTCTTTTTCATATTTATCTATTTTTTTCTAAATTTTCAAGGATATCTATCTTATCGATAACCATGCCCGCTCCTCTTGCAACACATGTAAGAGGCTCTTCTGCTATTACCACTCTTATAAGAGTTTCTTTCTCTATTAACTCTTTCATTCCTTTGAGCATAGCGCCCCCACCAGCTAAGCAGATTCCTTTGTTAACTATATCCGATAAAAGTTCAGGTGGAGTTGCTTCTACTGCAATTTTAATGTTTTCAACAATTTTCATAACGGGCTTTTCGATAGCTTCTCTAATATCTTCACCGTTTAATTCTATGTTTTTTGGTAAGCCCGTTAAAACATCCAATCCTATTATATCCATTTTAAGCTCATCATAATCTTTTGATGCAAAAACATTACCAATTTCCATTTTTATTCTTTCGGCTGTTTTTTCTCCAATTAAAATATTGTGTTTGTCTTTAATATATTCCATAATACTTTCATCTATTTCATCACCAGCTATCCTTATAGATTTTGATAAAACTATATTTCCAAGAGAAATTACAGCTATTTCTGTTGTACCTCCACCAATATCAACGATCATATTCCCTGAAGCTTCTTCAACATCAAGACCAGCTCCAATAGCAGTACCCATAGCCTCTTCGATTAAAAACGCCCTATGTGCTCCTGCATCTAAAGCAGCTTCTTTTAATGCACTTCTTTCTACTTCTGTTGCATCGGTGGGAATTCCCACAACAACAGTCGGCTTGAGAAAGTTTAATTTTCCAATTGAAGAGGTTATAAAATGCTTCATCATAACAAGGGCAACATCATAATCTGCAATTACCCCATCTTTTAGAGGCCTAATAGCTATAATATTGCTTGGTGTTTTCCCTATCATCTTTTTCGCTTCTATTCCTACGTGTAATATTTTTCCGTTATTTTGATCTATAGCAATAACAGAAGGCTCATTTATAATAATACCTTTTCCTTTTAAATAAACTAATGTATTAGCTGTCCCCAAATCAATACCCAAATAAGTTCTCATTTTTGTCCTCCTTTTGGATCCAATAAAAACAATAAATTTCATTAATAGTATATCACATGTAGTAAAATTTGAAAATTTAGAAACACAATTTTAAAATCTATCTATTGACAATAAAAAATAAAAAGTATATAATTTTAAACGATATGTTTAATATATAATACATTTTTTTATTTTTCCCTTTTGTAATCCGCATTGGAGGTAACTAATGAATATAGGTCAAAAATTAAAAAGTTTAAGAATCCTGAATAATATGACTCAAGAAGAATTGGCTATAAGGTCTGATCTAACAAGAGGCTATATTTCTCAATTGGAGAGAAATTTAAGCTCTCCAACCATAGAAAATCTTGAATTAATCTTAAGAGCTTTAGGAACAGACCTTGTTGGATTTTTTTCAAGCTTAAACGAACAGGAAAAAGTGGTTTACAAAAAAAATGAAAGAATTCCAATTTACGATAGTCCTAAAGGAGTTAAAGAACAACTTTTGATGACAGCAACAGAACCAAAAAAAATAGAGCCCTCAATATTAACTATAAAACCTGGTGCTTCTACCGATATTGAACAATCTCATGAGGGTTTTGAATTTGGTTACATTATAAAAGGTCATATTGAACTGTATTTAGATGATTCAAAATACAAAGCTAATGAAGGGGAATGCTTCTTCTTTAAATCAAATAAAAAACATTATATAAAAAATAATCAAAAAAACAACACATCAGAAATAATCTGGATCGAAATATACTAATAAGTCAGGAGGCAAAAAAATGAATAAATCATTAGGAAGACATTTAATAGCAGAATTTTATAATTGTGATAAAGAAATTTTAGACATTGTAGAAGATGTTGAATACCACATGAAAAAAGCCGCCATCACTACAGGAGCAACAATAGTAACTTCCACTTTTCATAGATTTTTACCTCATGGGGTTAGTGGTGCTGTTATCGTTTCAGAATCTCATTTAGCCATTCATACATGGCCTGAATACGGCTATGCATCAATAGATTTATTTACATGTGGTGATGAAGTGGATCCCTGGTTGGCATTTGATTACCTTAAAAATGCTTTTAAATCAATTAGAACTGAGGTTAAAGAGCACAAAAGAGGCATATATAAAGATATAGGCATTCCAGAAAATTCTTCACATAAAACAGAGGTGGTAAAATGAAGTTAAAACCAGGAGAACATATTTGGTTTAATGAATACAATCCTGGAAACACTTCTGGTGTATTCTATAAAATAAATAAATTTTTACATTCAGAACAAACCAAGTATCAAAGAATAGATGTTTTTGAAACTCCTGAATTCGGTAGGGTATTTACTTTGGATGGTCTTACCATGACAAGAGAAGTGGATGAGTTTATATACCATGAAATGATAACCCACATTCCAATGTTTATTTCAAAAAATCCAAAAAAAGTCTTAATCATAGGTGGTGGAGATGGAGGTACAGCTAGGGAAGTTTTAAAACATGACTCTGTAGAAGAAGTTATAATGTGTGAAATAGATGAAAGAGTCATGGAAGTAGCAAGAGAGTATCTACCTACAACTTCGAAAGAATTTGATAACCCTAAATTAAAATTAATAGCTGAGGATGGAGCCAAGTTTATAAAACAATATAAAAAGTACTTTGATGTCATAATAATAGATTCTACTGATCCAACCGAAGGTGAGGGTGGAATACTATTCACAGAAGAATTTTATCAATCATGTTATGATGCATTGAATGATGAAGGAGTTTTTTCTGCAGAAACAGAAGATCCTTTCATTCACAAAGATTGGATGAAACTTTCTTATAATAGAATTAGTAATGTTTTTAAAAACACTAAATTATATATGGGGTTTGTCCCGCAATATCCCCCCGGAACATGGTCTTGGACTTTCGCTTCAAAAGGTTTAGATCCTATTAAAGATTTCGACCCTTTAAAAGTAAAAAATTTTAATAAAGAACTAAAATATTACAATGCAGAAATCCATGTTGGATGTTTTTCATTACCTACCTTTGTAAAAGATATCATAAATAAATAAATGGAGCTTTAAGCTCCATTTATTTTATAAATTTCAAAAATGACTCAGATATAGAATTCTCTTTGGCTATTTTTGAATAAATCTCTCCTGAGTTTCTCAATGTCATTAAATGATTATTATAATCAGTCCTATACAATCCAAACCTCATTGACGTTCCTTCTACCCATTCAAAATTATCCATTAAAGACCAATGCATATAACCTATTATTTTTATCCCTTTTTTCATAGATTCATGTATTTTTTCTAATGTTATTAATAAATACCTTGTTCTATATCTATCTTCCTCATCTGCAATTCCATTTTCCGTTATCATTATTGGAATGTCATATTTTGAAAATCTATCTAATACTTTTTCTATTCCTTCTGGATAGAATTCCCGTCCAATATCAGTCAAATGGTTTGATTTCGTTTTAATATCAAAATTCTTTTCATTATCATATTTTATATATCGCTTTGTATAATAATTTATTCCTATAAAATCCAAATCAGAATTATGGTTTAACAATTCCTCTTTCCCAAAAGGTGGCAATATTTTTTGTTTTAGTATTGAATCAACAAAAACATGATCAAATAAATTTCTGACTTTGTTTGTTGCCAATCTATCTTTTAGCGATAATTTATTATATGGTTCATAAACAGAAGTATGTTTTGCTATTGAGATTTTTGTATAAGGATCAATTTTTTTTATCAAATTATAGGTCTTATCATACATTATCAACAAATTTTTACCTACTTCATATGTTTTCTCAATACTATTTTCACCTGGTGGCCATTCTCCAAAAAGATATCCTTGAGTCAAATAAACCATTGGTTCATTTATAATAATATAGTACTGAACTAAGCCCTTGAATTCTTTAACAACCTTATTTACATAATTAGTAAAATATTTGATATTTTCAACTTTAGAAAAACCACCTATTTCAGAAAACCAAGATGGCAATGAAAAATGAAAAAGTGTAACTATTGGTTCTATGCTATTTTTCTTGAGCTCCAAAATCATATCCTTATATCTTCTGATCTGTTTGTTACTATATTTCCCTTTTTCAGTTTCTATTTTAGCCCATTCAACAGAAAAACGATATGAATTAAGATTAAGATTTTTAATATTATCGATATCTCTAAGATATCTATTTTCAGATAAACAGGCTTTTTCTGAACTTGAACCATCTTTTATTTTACCTTTTTTCTCCCATTCATACCAATCTGATTTGTAATTAAACCCTTCTATCTGATGTGCTGCGGTAGCTACCCCCCACAAAAAATCCTTTGGAAATGATAAACCCTCCATAAAATCACCCCGTTAAGAAGTCAATCTATATAATTCTTTTCAAGTAATTTAACAATCAATAAACTTAACATAACAGAAACATATTTTATATGATTTATAAACCAGAACATACAGATTTAATTCCTAAAATTCAGCCTAATTAGTAAACAATTAGAAGCAAGATGTTTAATCAAAAATTTTATAACAATAAAAATTACTTAGTATTAAAATTTTATTTTGTGAAATGTACACTTTTCTTGAATAGAATTGCTCCTGACTAGTTTATAATTTAATAATTCCTCTATAATTATATAATAACATAATGATGAAAATTTTTGTAAAATACTTCGTGTTTTGTCAATTTAAATAAAAAGATATAAATAAAAAAGGATAGAACATTATTCTATCCTTCTTTGGTGCCGAGGGCGGGACTCGAACCCGCACGAGGTATTAGCCCCAATGGATTTTGAGTCCATCGCGTCTGCCAATTCCGCCACCTCGGCTTAATCCAAGAATGATTATACTATAAAAATCTTATTCTGTCAATAATTAATTTGTTTTTAAATAATATAATATATTTGTAAGTAATTGTTCGTTATCTCCCCAACTTAAACCATCATGCAATATATCTCCTGGATTTCCGGTACCATCATCAAAAGTTGATGAATCAGAAAATATAATCATTTCAAGTTCTTCATTTATGACTAATAATGGGTTATCTTTATCGTCTTTTATTAATGATTTAAAACTATTATTATGTGATATTGATGTTCCATTCCAAACTCCAATCTCATTAACTTTTTTTGTTAATATGTGTTCTTCAATATTTTTAATTGGGGCTTGTTCTATGTTATCTCCTACTAACCTTAAGGGATATTCTGTCAATAATTCGTTTATTATTCTAACTGAATCCCAACCATCACCATTTCTGTCAGCTCCACCATGATCAGAAACTAAGAATATTTCTCCAGAATTTTCAATAAAATCCATTATTGACCTTATTTCTTCTTTCAAGTACCTAACGTTTGGTTCTATAATTATAAAAGTATCAAAGAGGGATAAAATATCTTTGTTTATGCTTTCTTTTAACGAAAATATGTTTAATCCTAAATTATTCGCTATTGTTTTTAATTCAGAATATCCTCCATCTAAAACCCAATCAGCGTTCCCGGCTGTTTGCCCGTGTGATTCATCAAAAATTAAGTTGTTTTCTTTTCTATTTTGATCTTTTAACTCTAAAACGAGCATTTTCAAGGTGTTACCTTCTTTATCTCTAATAAATCTCAAAAATAATCTGTTATTATCGATTTTTTCTATTGTATTAACAGTCAAGATTCTGTCTTCAAAAGAAAATTCCATGCTGTTTATCTCATTTTTTAAGACTTTAACGTTCGTGCCGGCAATTATTTGCCTATCGATAGATTCATTAAAGAGAATTTTTACCTGTTTTTCACCTGTAATGGAATAAAATTGAACTTCTGGGGGGAATATATCATCCACAACTAAATCGTTAATATCCCTTGGTTGGATCTCCTTTTTAGATAGATATTGAGCTAAAATACCTGTAATTTCTATATCCAGACCTTCCTTTAGATAATCTGGAATTATATCTGTATTTTCCCTGATCCATAGAATACCTTCTCCGGTTTCATCTCCTATGATTATTTCTTGTCCCATATTTTTTATAATTTTAGCATCGAGATGGACTAAAGAGCCTTCAAGTTCTTCATCCTTGATATCCTCAACATTAATTTCTCTTGGTTCTATTTTTTTTGCATTCTTTTGAAGTATCTTAATTTCATGCTTTTTATTATCAGTTTCAAGTACTACTTCCAAATTTGATTTATGATTCCATGTGTAGCCGGTTACTTCTATCAAATCATTTCTTTCTATATTCAGCTCAGATATATCTTTTCCTTGAGTGTAGATGTTTACTCCATATCCATCTTTTTCTATAAAGAATGAGTTGTTTGCAAAAAGTCCTGGCTCTAAGGTAACATATCCTTCTACAGTAACAGTGCTCAAAATATCTTTGCTTCTTGCTTCTTTAATTGAAATTTTTTCAGCGAACGAAAATGTAAATAAAGTTAAAGCTATAAAAAATAAAAGATATTTTTTCACCGAAATCATCTCCAGTAATTTATTTTTGTGATAATTAATCTAAATAACCAAATGAAGAAATGGAAGAAAGCTTCTATGTAGTATTATTGATTTTAATTTCGATTATTCTAGAATCAGATAAAAATCACAATTTGAATTTTTTGGCTGAAATAAAAAACATAATCAGCGGCCAAAAAAATCATCCAATTTTTTATAAGGCATATTCATCATTATGGGTCTGCCATGAGGACATGTCTTTAATTTCATTTCAAAAACATCACTCACTAACTTTTCAAGTCCTACAACATCGTCTCCAGTTTTTACAGCACTTCTACATGCCATAGTGGCCAGTGCATCTTCGTGAATTTTCTCCAAAGACTCTATTCCCTTAAGTTTTAAAGTATCCAATATTTCTCTTATCATTGCTTTTGGATTTTTTACCTTAATCCCCAAAGGTAGCGTTTCTATTTTCATTATTTCATTCTCAAAAGAAAAATTCAAACCTATTTGGTTAATAATTTCCCTATGCTCATTTATTTCTTCTTTTTCTTCAAAAGACACTCTTATTTCAATTGGGATTAATAGCTTGTTCTTTTTGATTCTTTTTTCAGTAAAAAACTGTTTTTTCAACTTTTCAAAAATAACCCTTTCATGGGCTGCATGAAAATCCATTATTATTATTTGATCTTCGTCTTCTATAATAAGATACCTTGTATTTGCAACTCCTATAATTCTTTTGTTATTTGTTCTACTATCACTATTTTCAATTTGAAAATTAGTGGAGATTGTATCATTAACTTTTTTCTTCTCAAAAAATTCATTTGAGTATCCATAATCTTTTATTGGTTCTTTTATATGAATTTTTTCTTGATGGCCCTCATTGTTATATAAACTCGTATTATAGCCATTTTCAAAATTTGACTTGGATTTGTAATCAGAGTTATCAAAAACTAAGTCTCTTTTTCTTTCACCACTCTGATTTTCAATATTTTGATTTTTCTCTATCTTTTCAAAGTTGAGATTAAATTTAGTTTTTTCCACCAGATTTTCTCTCAATATGTTCTTCATATCCTTCATTATTATATTTTGATCGGAAAATTTCACTTCTAATTTTTGAGGATGCACGTTTACATCAACATTATCAGGCAAAACATTTATAAAAAGGACCCCGTAAGGATGTCTCCCCTTATCAAGCATTTCTCCATAACTTCGTTCAAAAACAGAAAAAAGGTCTCCTTCTTTCACGTATCTTTTGTTTACAAAAAATATTTGAGCAGATCTATTTCCTCTTGTCGTTTTTGGATTTGAGATAAAACCCTTGATACTACCCCAACCAATATTTTGATTAATTTCGATTAAATCTTCAAGTTTTAACTCTGGAAATAAAGTTATTATTTTATCTGTATGTTTATCATTCTTGTAAAATTTGTATATTTCTTTTCCATTCCTGATATATTCAAAATCTATATTTTCTGATAAAATAAATTTTTCTACTATGTCAGTTACTTTTCTTGATTCTGATGATGATGATTTTAAAAATTTTCTTCTTGCGGGAATATTAAAAAAGAGGTCATTAACCTCTATTTTAGTTCCCTTATTTTTTGTGACTTCTTTAACTTCCACTTCTTTTCCACCAATATAAAATATCTCATAACCTGTTAAATCATTTTCTTTTTTTGAACTAATACTCATTCTGCTAATCTCAGATATAGAGGCTAATGCTTCGCCTCTGAAGCCAAATGAGTTTATACTGTATAAATCATCAAATTTATCAATTTTCGACGTTGTGTGAGGTTTTACAGCTATTCTCATCTCTTCTAAAGACATACCATCACCATTATCTTCAACAACGATTTTACTTTTACCCCCATCGATAATTTCAACCCTTATTTTATCAGCACCAGCATCTATTGAATTTTCGATTAACTCTTTAACAACATTATAAGTACCAGAAATAACCTCACCTGCTGCTATTTTTACTATAATATCATCTGGTAACTTTTTTATTCTCATTTTAATCGCCTCTGTTTTAAAGCTTCAAACATTATAACTCCAGCACTTACAGAAACATTCAAAGATTCAACATTATTCAACATCGGAATAGAAACAATTCCATCTGAATGATCTTTTATGTTCTTTCTAACTCCACTACCCTCATTTCCCATTACAAGACAAAAACCACCCTGCATATTTATATCAAAATAATTTTGGCCATTCATATCAGCAGAATAAACCCATATATTATTATCTTTTAATCTATCTATAGTCCTCGATAAATTAGTAACTTGGACAATAGGTAATTTAAATATTTGCCCCGAAGAGACCTTAATAACCGTAGAAGTCACTCCACAAGAATTATCTTTGGGGATTATTATAGCATCAACCCCACTCGCAACCGCTGACCTAACAATAGCACCAAAATTATGGGGATCTTGTACTTGATCCAATATGACAAAAAATGGCTCTTCCTTTTCATAAAGAATAGATTCTTCAGAATAGTTGAATTCTTTACCAATGTCTACCACAACACCCTGATTCTTAGAAGTATCAGATAAATTTTTTAATTTTTTTGAATCAACCAATTGGCAGTTGTATCCCTTAATTAAAGATTCTTCGTATAAATCTTTTAAACTTTTATCTACATTTTTGCTATCTGAAAAATATATTTTTTTTACTTTATAATTATTCTCTAAAATTTCTTTTAAGACATTTCTTCCTTGAACATACATTTATCAATCACCTCAAAAATTTCGTTTAAACGATCAAATTCCTTAGCTAAATAAAGATAGCCTATTAATGATTCCAATCCTGTAGATCTTCTATAACTCAAGTCATTTCCTCTTTTCCCTGCACCGCGTGAATTATAACCTCTTTTATAAATATTCTTTTCTTTTTCAGATAATTGCGGAAATATTTTAAGTGCAAAATCATCATGTGCTTTAGCGCTTAAAAAATCTTTTGATCTTTCATTAAGATGAAAAGGCTTTTTCCTTCCATCTTTCAAGATCAAAAGTTTATATTTTAACGCCATAACAGCATCTCCAATATAAGCAAAATTATCTATAGGTATTTCTCTAAAATCAGCTAATTTATTTGTTTTAAAAAACTCTTCTACATTCATAAAAAATTCCCCATTAAATCAAATTTTTATACACTTCTATTAATTTCTCTACATTAACTGTGAGAGAAAAATTGTTTTCTACGAAAGTCTTTCCCATTGATGATAGTTTATTATATTCACTTTCATTATTTAAAAGTCTTAAAATGTTATGAATAAAATCATCAGCTACTAATTCTGGAATCATTATTCCACCAGTGTTCTTTCTTGAAAGAATATCATAGACCCCCATCTTACCAAGGGCTATTACTGGAGTCCCTGAAGCCAGCGATTCTAAAACAACTAACCCTTGAGTTTCTGTATATGAAGCAAAAATAAAAAGATCAGCTTGCTTATAAGCATCTATTACCTTTCCACGTGCTTGACCACCAGTGAATATAACCTTTTGTTGCAATCCTTCATTAACAACAGCTTCTTCGAGATTTTCTCTTTCGTTTCCATCACCAACAATAACAAATTTTACATTTTCTTCTTCTTCAACTACTTTTTTGAAAACGTCTTTTATTAAAAAATCAATATTTTTTTCCTTTGCTATACGACCAACAAAAAGCAATATTTTATCTTCTTCATGTATATTATATTCTTTTCGTAAATCCCATTTTATAGGTTTATCAAAAGAATACATATCGATTCCCGTTGGTATAACTACTATGTGGTCTTGAGGTACTCCGTAATCTATTAAGACTTCCTTTATATTATTAGTTGGAACTATAACCTTATCAAGCTTCATACACCAGTTTTTAATTAGCTTTTTAGATTGTTCTAATGACGGTCTAATAATTAAAGGGGCATAATGCCTATAATATTCATACATTGTGTGATGAGTTCCAACATGTTTAAGATTTAGATTAGAAGAAATCAACCTAGCCATAATTCCCATTGAAAAAGGAGCATGAGAATGAATAACATCCAAATTCAAATTTCTTATTTTAAACAATTGTTTTGAGAAAGGTAAAGCAAATCTCTGCTCTTTTTCTTTGAAATAAGTGACTGCTGGAAATTCGAATACATTTCTTTCCTCTCTTTTGTGATTACTATCGTATTCTGGAACAAAAACAAATACATTATGCCCAAGTCTCTCCATTTCATCTTTATATATTTTTACTGCCGTTGCAACACCATTTTTCTGAGGCACATAAGTATCTGAAAACATAGCTATATTCATTTTAATTCACCTTCTTTTAATAAAAGCATTGTTAATAAACAATAATAAACTTCCAAATATTATTTGCATATAATATGAAGAAAACCTCCACCCAAAAACAGCTGTAAGAGCTATTTTTGAATTCCCTGTAAGTGAACTTAGAAAAATATGGTAAGCTCCCTCCATTGAACCACTCGCACCTGGGGTTGGTAAGTAAAAGACTACCATATTTAAAATAGCCATACCTCCAAAAATTTTCCAATAAGATATGTTTAAATCAGGAGTAAAAACATCAACAAAATAATATAAAGAATAGGCTTGAACTATAAGTAAACCCACTCCTAATAATATATCTAATATCATAATGTATAACTTTTCATTCCATAAAAATCTAATACTTTTTTTCAATTCAACTATCCAATTTTCTAATTTCAAACTCCAATTTTTCTTTCTAAAAAATTTTATTTTTTCTAATAATCGAACTATTTTTATAATAATTCTGCTTCTTACAAAAAGAACAAGTATAAACAAAGTTACTATTAATGATGTTATTAATCCTAACTGGATTAGCCTTACAGAAATCCTCCCCCCTCTAAGGGAACTTATAATTGAATTATAAAAAAATATAGCAACAAAAAAATTAGTAAACATAGTTTCTAAAAACCTTGAAACCATAATATTCATTCCATGCTCATAATCAACGCCAAGTGATTCATTTAAATGCCATATTTGATAAGGTTGCCCACCTGCAGCTAAAGGAGTTACTGCGGTGAAAAAAAAGCCCATAACATTATTATAGGTCAAATCTAAAAAATTTGTTTTTATATTAAAGTTTGATATGATTATCTTCATTCTCAATGCATCAATCAAATATCCACTAGCAAAAATAGAAAAAGAAATAAAAATGTGTTTTATTTTTATATTTTTTATAATTTCTATTAAACTATTATTAGTTACACTACTGATAATAGAAAATATTCCAATACTTATTAAAACTGCAATAATGACATATAATAAATTTTTATTTATCTTTTTTATTTTTTATTCCCCCTTACTATTTAATTCTTTCTCATATATTTGTTTTAATTTCTCAAAAGCCTTTTTATCATCATATTGACGAAATAATTCATATGATTTTTCAACATTTTCGCTATATTCAATGGAATCGTTTTTTAATTTTTCAAAAATTCTAATAAAATCATCATTATTTTTCCCGTATAAATAAAAAGGAGAGAAAATCTTTTTATATACTTCTAAATCTCTTAATATAATTGGTAATCCACTACCAGCAGCTTCTATAATAACCAATCCAAAAGTTTCGTGTATTGATGGCAAGAAAAAAACATCTGACAATCTATAATAATCTATCATTTTTTCTCTCTCAATAGTTCCTGTAAATTTCAAATTACTAAGGTTAGAATTTATAATCTTATTCATTTTTTCATAACCTTCGGTAGCCTTTTTAAAAGGCATCCCCCCAACCCAAATAAATTTTTTATTTCTTTGCTCTTTTGCTAATTTATAAAAATCTTCAATCCCTTTTCTCGGTTGAATTTGACCTGAACCAATTATTATAAAATCATCTTTAGAATAACCATATTGTTTTCTTAAATCATTCTTCATAGATTCTTTTTTTGAATACTCAGTATAAAACATATCTCTTCTAACAAAATTACGAAATATAACTACTTTTTCTTCTTTTATACCTAAATCATTTATAAGTTCATTTTTTGTTTCTTCGCTAACTGCTAAAACTCTATCTGACATATTATATATCATTTTTAAATAAATTCTAAAAATTGGTAACCATATAAAACTAAATTTTAAACTTCCCCTTAAAGAATTGGGTACAATATGAGCTGAAAATATTTTTACTGACTTTTTTCTGTTAAAAAGTAAAGAAAAAAAAGTCTTTATATTAACTGTATGTGCGTGTATAATGTCATATTTTCCAAATATTTTATTTTGAAATATATCAAAATTACCATATTTTTTTAAAATAAATTTATGATCTTTTGTAGCAGAATAAACACCTTGTCCAGGATATTTTTCAGCAATTGATAAAATATTAATTTTCAGAAAAAATCAACTCCTTTGCTTTTATATTTTAACATAAAATGAGTTAAAAATTGATTTTAACATTTTTCTAAAAAAAATTACACTTTTAACATATTATATCTATAATATCATGAATTGTTTCACAATTTCAGATGGAAGAATAGAAATCAGAGATTTCTGTTGCTATTTGTTAGTTGTTAGTTGTTGGTTGTTAGTTGTTAGTTGTTAGTTGTTGGTTGTTAGTTGTTGGTTGTTAGTTGTTGGTTGTTAGTTGCTAGTTGTTAGTTGTTGGCTGTTAGTTGTTGGTTGTTGGAAGTAAAAAATCTGAAAACCTACTTGCTAAAAGCTAAAACCCTAAACACCCTGCAAAAAGCAGCACCCCTCATTAAGAGGGGCCCAGTTTACTAACAACGATTTTTCTGAAAGAAAAATCTTAACAACTATCAACAAACAACAAAAAAGAGTCAACCTTGTGGGTTGACTCTTGAAGTATTGAAGGGGCGAAACCTACTCTTGCACACAATAAGTGTACTACCATCGGCATGAGTTGGCTTAACGGCCAGGTTCGGAATGGATCTGGGTGTGTCCCATCTCATTATCCTCACCCCTAATAACTAACTCACTAGTGCATAATTGTCCAAAGCCTCGGGCTATTAGTATCGCTCAGCTCAATACATCACTGCAC